>JAQGOI010000101.1 GCA_028293685.1 Lysobacteraceae bacterium
CGTGCCGGTGTGCTCGCAGACCTGAAACAGGCGGGCATGCAACCAGCCTGGCTGCCGCTCACGCTCGACGTGTGGGGAACCATCCGCGCAACCTTGGCATTTGCCACGTTCGCGGCCATGGCCCTGCTGGCCACCACGCTTTCCGACGCCGCGCGAAAGCGGCTGCTGATGCTGGCGATGTTGGCAGCCATTCCGATGGCGCTGCTCGGGTTTTCGCAGGCGGCAGCGGGTGCCGGCTCGCCCTTGCGATTCTTCGATTACCACCATCCGATCGGCGCCATCGGGCTGTTCGCAAACCGCAATCATTTTGCCGACCTGCTCGGGCTGCTGCTGCCGTTCGCACTGGCCTTCGCCGTCCACGCGCAAGCGGGTGGACGACGCCCGCTGGCGGCGGCGTGGTACGCACTGGCGGTGGTGCTGCTCCTTGCGGCCGCGCTGAGTTTTTCGCGGGCGGGCCTTGCGTTGTCGGTTCTTGCAGGTGCGGCCAGCCTGTTGCTGTTCCGCTCTGGCGCCGCACGCGACCGGCACGCGTTGCCGGTGATCGCACTCGGTGTGGCCGGGCTCGCGGTTGCCACGTATGCATGGGATGGCATCGCCGCACGGCTCACCCAGGATCCGCTGACTGACCTGCGCTGGCAGTACGTCCGGTACGGCATGGATGCGCTGCGCGCCTGGATGCCTCTGGGTAGCGGTTTCGGCAGCTTTCGTGACGTCTATGCGACGTTCGAGCCCATCGTCGCCATGCGCGACGTCCATGCATTGCACGCTCACAACGACCTGCTCGAAGTGTTGATCGAAGGCGGTATCCCCGCTGGCATCATCCTCGTGCTTTTCGTGGCGCTGCTCGTTCGCAAGGCGGTGGCTTCCACGGATTTGCGGTCGACACGACCTGACGATACGCGCGCCGGATTTTCGTTCGGAATTGCCGCGGCGATCGCCTGTGCGGTGCCGCTGCTGCATTCGCTGGTGGACTATCCGCTGCGCACGCTCGCCATCGCCGTCCCGTTCGGCCTGGTGCTGTCCGTCCTGTTCTCGCAAGGCGTCGCGTCCAGCCGTCCACTGATGCGATCCGCCTGAGACGACCATGGCGCATTCCGCTCTCAAGCAGCCGCTGCAACGGCCCCACGACATCCATCCGGAGCTGAGCAACAAGTACACCGCGCTGTTCGGTTGGGGCCTGCGCCTGGCCGACCTGGCCGTCGTGCTCATTGCCGGAGTGATCGCCTACCGGCTGCGTTTCGGCGGATTCGCGCTGCCGGTCGAATACGAGCGCGCGCTGTTGTTGTCGCTGTTCATGGGTGTGGGCGTGTTCAGTTCATCGCGCCTGTACCGCAGCTGGCGGGGGCGTGGCCTGCCCAGCGAGATCCTCACCATGCTGGGCGCGTACACCGTGCTGTTCGTGATCCTGATGGTCTACTCCGTTGCTCTGAAGAATGCAGCGGATCTCTCGCGCGTCTGGCGCATGCTCTGGTTCGTGTGCAGCCTCGCCGGCGGCATCGCCGCACGAGTCGTGATCCGGGGTTTCGCTGCCTGGACGCGCGGACGCGGAATGGATCTGCGCTCTGCCGTCATCGTTGGCGGCAGCAACGACGCGCGCCGCATCATCGATTCGCTGCAACGCAATCGCTCCGCCGGTATCCAGCTGCTCGGTCGTTTCCAGAGTGGCGACACCGGCATCCGCGATCATGAGGTTCCTTACCTGGGCGACAACGATGCGTTGGCTGCATTCGTCGAGCAGCTTCACGTCGACCAGGTCTGGATCGCGCTGCCGGTCAGCGAACAGAAGCAGATCAACAGCATCCTCGAGTCGCTCGAGCACTCCACGACCGACATCAAGTTCGTCCCGGACCTGTTCGGCCTGCAGTTGCTCAACCATTCGGTGGAGCAGGTCGCCGGTCTGCCGGTCATCAACCTGCGTGCCAGTCCATTAGATGGCAATGACTACCTGCTCAAGTCGTTCGCCAACCTCATCATTGCGGCGCTGATCCTGGTACTGATCGGGCCCCTGCTGGTGATTCTTGCGATTGGCGTGAAGCTCAGTTCGCCGGGTCCGGTGCTCTTCCGCCAGAAGCGCCACGGCGTCGACGGCAGGATCATCGAAGTCTGGAAGTTCCGCAGCATGCACGTCCACGAGGAGAGCCACGGCAACGTCATCCAGGCAACGCGCTTCGACCGTCGCGTCACACGCTATGGTCGTTTCCTGCGTCGCACCAGCCTCGACGAATTGCCGCAGTTCATCAACGTCCTGCAGGGGACGATGGCCGTCGTTGGTCCGCGTCCGCACGCCGTCGCGCACAACCATCACTACAAGGATGTCGTGCAGGACTACATGCAGCGCCATCGCATCAACCCGGGCATCACGGGCTGGGCGCAGGTCAACGGGCTGCGCGGGGAGACCGACACCGTCGAAAAGATGAAAGCGCGCGTGCAGTACGACCTGTACTACATGCAGAACTGGTCGCTGCAGCTCGACCTGAAGATCATTGCGATGACCGTCGTCAAGGGATTCTTCGGTCGCAACGCGTATTGATCGATGAGCCGCATCCTTGTCACCGGCATCAACTTTGCCCCTGAAACCATCGGCACCGGCAAGTACACCGGTGAACTGTGCACATGGCTCGCTGCGCGCGGGCATGACGTCCGCGTCGTCACTGCGCCGCCGTACTACCCGGCGTGGAAGGTCTGGCCCACACATCGCGCACGTTGTTTCACGCGCGAGCGCTGGAACAACGTGGACATCATCCGCTGTCCGATCTGGGTGCCAGGACGACCCGGTGGCCTGACCCGGCTGCTGCACCTGGGCA
>JAQGOI010000102.1 GCA_028293685.1 Lysobacteraceae bacterium
GAAACCAACACGCTGCTGGTCCGATCGACGGGCGCCGCCTGGCGCTCGATCAAGGACGTCATCGAACGCCTCGACGTGATGCCGCTGCAGGTGCATATCGAAGCGCAGGTGGCGGAGGTCAATCTGACCGGCGATCTCAAGTACGGGGTGAACTGGTATTTCGAGAACGCCATTCCTGCATTGGGCGGAAGTACTGCCGCCGATCTGCATGCGCGCGCAGTAAACCGGACTATCTGGGGCGACATTGCCGGCAGCATTACACCGGCCGATGTTGCGCTCGGTACCGGGGGGCTGGCTTGGACATTCCTTGGCCGCAATGCTGCCGCTGTGATTACCGCGCTCGACCAGGTCACTGACGTGAAGTTGTTGCAGACGCCGTCGGTTGTCGTGCGAAACAATGCGGAAGCGACGTTCAATGTCGGCAGCCGCATCCCGATCTCCTCGGTCACGGTCAATCCGGGCACAGGAACCGGCACGACCACCTATAGCCAAGTTCAATACCTCGATACCGGCACGATCCTTAAGGTACGGCCACGGATCACGAAAGACGGAATGGTATTTCTGGACATCGTGCAGGAGGTCAGCACGCCGGGCAGCGTCGCTGATCGAAATGGCAACGTGCGCATCAATACGCGCCGTCTCAAGACCCAGGCCGCCATACAGAGCGGAGAAACAGTCATGCTCGCCGGGCTCATCCAAGACGGCGTCAGCCGGTCGGGATCAGGCATACCGGGGCTAAGCAGGATTCCCGTCATTGGCTCTCTGTTCGGAACGCAGGGCTCGGGCACAAGTCGCAATGAGGTCATTGTGCTGTTGACGCCCACCGTGATCCGCAACCCGCAGGAAGCACGCGACCTGACCGATGAATATGGTCGCCGTTTCCGCGCGCTGGAACCGTTGAACAGGACGCCGAAACACCGGTGACCGACCGCGGCGCGCGCGATGGCGAGGCGCCGATCGTGCTGGTTCCGATCGGCGTGGACGACACCGCCCTGGATGCCTGCCTTGCGGCGCTGGATGCCGGCACCCCCGCGGGAAGCCGCGTTTGGCTGGCCGATGACGCGCAGGCTGGCCCGCGCGGGCGCGCAATCATCGAGCGATGGTTGGCGCGCACGCCATTGGCCGCCGAATACAGCCGACGCCAAGCCAGCATTGGCGAGGTCGCGCATGTGGATCAATTGTTGACTGCCTGCGGTCGGTCGGACGTGGTCGTGCTGGCGGCAGGCGCTGTGCCGGCCCCGGGCTGGCTCGCACAGCTGGCCGCCTGCCTCGCACGCGATCCGGCGATCGCCACCGCCACGCCGTGGAGCAATGTCGGCGAAACCGCGGCGTGGCCGCGCTGCGGCGAGATCGCGCCACTGCCCGTCGATCTGCAGCGCATCTCAAGCGCCTGTGGCGCGCTGCCGCCAATGCATCCCGAACTGCCGGCCGCGGTACCGCATGCCGTGGCGCTGCGCGGCAGCGCGCGCCAGCGCGCGGGTGGCCTGGACAGTGCCAGTTATGGTTCCTGGCATGCGGCCCTTGTCGATCTGTCGCTGCGCCTGTCCGGGCTGGGCTGGCGCAATGCGTTGTGCGAGACGGCCTACGTGGGCGGTACGGGCGAAGGCACTCCGGCCGACGGCGACAACGATGTGCTCGCTGCGCGATGGCCGGCATGGCACGCGCGTCTCGCCGGATTTCTGATGGACGACCCGCTGCACGCCTTGCGCGAGCAGCTGACGCAGCGCGTGGCAACGATCGCGCCGTTGACGCCGCAGCGCGAGCTGTTCGCATGAATGGCGAAGGCAAAGACGGCGAACACCCGTACCCTCGGATACCGGCCGACATCGGCGTCGTGGTCGTCAGCTACCGTAGCGTTGCAACGATCGACGACTGCCTGCAGCGCCTGCGCGCGGCCGACGGCGTGGCGGCCATCCGCGTTGTCGACAACGCATCGGACGACGGCGGTCTTGCCGTTGTCCTGCGCCACGCGGCCGCTGATCCACGCGTACGGTTCGTCGCCAATCCGGACAACCCCGGCTTTGCCGTGGCCTGCAACCAAGGGGCTGCGACGCTCACCGACGATATCCGGATCATCTGGCTCGCGTTCGTGAATCCGGATTGCCTGGTGGAAACGGATTCACTTGCGCAGCTGCGCACCCACGCACGCCAGCTCGACGGCAATGCGCTGATCGGTGCCGATCTGGTCGATGAAGCCGGAGTGCGCGATCCTGCCGCGCGCCGTCGCGATCCGGACTTCAGCGCCATGCTGCGCACGCCGGCAGCCAGGCATCTGGGCATGCCGATCGACGTCGGTCGTTCGCTGCAGCGGGTCGATGCGATCTCCGGAGCGTTGATGTTGCTGCCACGCATCCTGTTCGATCGCATCGGCGGCTTCGACAAGACGTACCGGTTGCACGCCGAGGACCTGGATCTTTGCCGGCGCGTCCGGGACGCAGGCGCGATTGTCGCGGTCGCCAATGATGTCGCCGTCACGCACGTGCGCGGCGTCTCGTCGCGGACGCGGCCGGTGTTCGTCGAATGGCACAAGCACCGCGGGCTGTGGCGCTACTTCAGGAAGTTCGAGGCCCAGCGCCGATCGATAGGAACGCGTGCAGCCGTCTTCGCGATGATCTGGTCACGGTTTCCGTTCGCGGCGCTGCGGGCGATGGTGCGTTGATGCCTTTCGTAGGAGCGGCTTGTAGCCGCGAGCTCTTCCCCACTGCGCGAAGATCAAAAGCCCGCGGCTATAAGCCGCTCCTACGAAGAACGCATCATCGATGGCGATTGATCTCGTCGCGCAGGTCCTTCGCGGCATTGCCGGCCGCCTCGGCGAAATCGTCGCGATTCGATGCATACAACACCGCCCGCGACGAACTGACGACCAGCCCGGTGCCGTCCGCCGTGCGCGCATTGCGCACCACCGCTTCGACGTCGCCCCCCTGGGCGCCCACACCGGGCACCAGGATCGGCATGTCGCCGACAATCGTCCGAATGTCGCTCAACTGCCGCGGCCATGTCGCGCCAACCACCAGCGCGCAGTTGCCGTTTCCATTCCACTCACCCGCGATCGTGCGCGCTACCTGCTCGTAGAGCGGGCGATCCGAACCATCTTCGCCCCGGATGCGCAGGTCCTGGAAATCGCCAGCACCGGCATTGGACGTGCGGCACAGGATGATCACCCCCTTGTCGGCGCGATCAAGGAAGGGCTGCAGGGAATCGCGTCCCAGATATGGATTGACCGTGACGGCGTCAGCTTCGTAGCGGTCGAATGCTTCAGCGGCATAGTGCTGTGCCGTGCTGCCGATGTCGCCACGTTTGGCGTCGAGGATGACGGGGATACCGCAGTGCGCAGTGTGGATGTGCGCGATCAGGCGCTGCAATGCGTCTTCGGCGCCGAGCGCGGCGAAATGCGCGATCTGCGGCTTGAAGCAGCACACGTATTCCGCGGTGGTGTCGACGATTGCGCGGCAGAAATTGAAGATCGCATCGGAATCACCGGCGAGGCGTTGCGGGAACTTCGACGGTTCCGGATCAAGGCCGACGCAGACCATTGAGTCGGCCGAGCTCCAGCGATCGCGCAATGCCTGCATGAAGTTCATGTCCGCTCCGTCTGTCGTTGTGGGAGCGGCTTCAGCCGCGAGCGCCCACCGATCGCCTTCGCGGCTGAAGCCGCTCCCACAGGTGCCTTGCGACTGGATTACTTCAACGCCTTGAACCGCAAGCGATGCGGCTGCGCGCCTTCCTCACCCAGGCGACGCTTCTTGTCTTCCTCGTACTCGCGGTAATTGCCCTGGAAGAATTCGACGTGCGAGTCGCCTTCGAACGCCAGGATGTGCGTGGCGATGCGGTCGAGGAACCAGCG
>JAQGOI010000106.1 GCA_028293685.1 Lysobacteraceae bacterium
AGGCGCGGCATCAGTCCGTAGGTCGCCAGCAGCACGCCCGTCGCAATCAAACCCATGCCGCCCAGCATCAGGTTGTCCATCGGCATGCCGACCAGCTGCCAGTGCATGGGCTCGCCCATGGCGAACATCGGCATGTGCATCAACACGCCGGCGACCACGGCCAGGCAACCCAGCCAGAAGGCCACGGGGTGATGGAACGACAGTTCGTTGCCTTTCATGCCGGCGAGCCTCGCGCGCGTGATCGCAAAGGATACGCGGCGTCGGGCACCGTGCGTCCGCCGGACCGGTCGTGCAATCCGTTAAGCTGCAGCGTCGCTGGTGGAGGACTTGCCCATGACGTCACCCGCACTGATGGGTTGGCTCAATCTGCTCGTTTCGGCGCTGACCCTGGTGGTGTTCGTGGTCAGCATCCGTTTCCTTGGTCGCCAGATCAGGGAGCAGCAAAAACAGATCGCGCAGCAGCAGCTGCAGATCGAGAAGGCCGACCAGCAGGTCACCAAGGAGCACGACTGGAACCGGCGCAAGGCGGTCGTCGATCTGTCGCTGGACTACTCCTCGATCGAGCGCATGCAGGCACGCCGGCGGCTGGAGGAATTCGCTGACTGGTACGACCCGGCGCAGGACTACGGCACGCTCAGCCCGGCGCAGCAGCGCGAGATCAGCGCCGACCTCAAGCAGGTGCTCAACTACCTGGAAGGCATCGCCGTCGCTGTCAAGCACAACGTCTACGATCGCGACATCGCTTACGAATTCCTCGGCGCGCACCTTCCGGCGGTGTATCGCTGGAGCAGACCATGGATCGACGCGATACGCGCGCACGCGGGCGATGCGAGCATCCTGGAAGCGGTCGAAACGCTGTCCAGGCAGTGGGAGTTGCGCAACCAGGATCTGGCGCAGGTTCTCGACACACCGATCTGGCGCGAGGGCAAGGCGCCGACATGACCCCGCGTTTCAGGCGATGAACATCGAATCGGGTCGGCGACCCGGTTCGAGCTTGCGCAACAGCCGTTCCACCTCGACCGGATCCAGCGGTTTGACCAGGTGCAGGTCGAAGCCGGCGTCCTTGGACCGACGCCGATCCTCGTCCTGGCCCCAGCCGGTGACAGCGACCATCTTGACCTCGGTCGCCCAAGGCTGTGCGCGGATCAGGCGACAGGCTTCATAGCCATTGAGCTTGGGCATGCCAATGTCCAGCAATACCACTTCGGGTTGGAATTGCTGTGCGATCTGCACCGCCTGCATGCCGTCGTTGGCCAGCCGCGTTTCGTGGCCCATCACGTCCAGGACCATGGCCAGCGTCTGCGCCGAATCGACGTTGTCGTCGACGACCAGCACACGCCGCCGCTGATAGTCGGCAGCCGCCGCTGGCGCCGGCAAGGCAGGGTGGGGCCGAAGTGGCGGCATCGCCGTGGTCAGCCGCACTTCGACCTCGGTACCGCTGCCGCCGGGTGCCGCGCGCAGATCGATGCGCCCGTTGTGCATTTCCACCAGCCGTTTGGCCAGGCTCAGGCCGATCCCCAACCCGCCTTCGGCGCGTTCGAGGGAGTCATCGACTTGCCCGAACATCTCGAGCACTTTCGCCACCTCTTGTCGCGGAACACCGATGCCGTTGTCGATCACCGAGACGATGACTTCATCGTCCGCCTCCAGGCGTGCAATCAGTTCCAGCGTGCCGCCGTGATTGGTGTATTTGGCGGCGTTGTTGAGCAGGTTGGAAAATACCTGCGCCATTCTTGCCGGGTCCGCGCTCAGCCAGACCGTCTGCGGCGGCAGCGACACCGACAGGCGATGGCCGTGTTCGGCAATGCACGGCTGCGCGGCTTCCATGGCGTTGTCGAGCACGCTCTGCAGGGTGACGATCTCGCGGCGCAGTTCGAGTTTGTCGCGCGTGATGCGGCTGACGTCCAGCAGGTCGTCGACCAGACGCACCATCTGCAGCAGCTGCCGCTCCATTGCGGCACGCGCGAGCTCGATCGTGTCCGGATTGCTGTTCGCGCGTTTGATGAGCTCAAGTGCATTGCGGATCGGCGCGAGCGGATTGCGCAACTCATGCGACAGCGTCGCCAGGAAGCGGTCCTTGCGCCGGCCCGCTTCCGACAGGTCCGCAGCCAGTTGGCGCAGGTTGTCCTCCATGCGCTGCAGTTCATTGATATCCGCGCGCATCCTGGAGGCGCGGTCGCGCGCGTTGTGCAGCCATTGGCAGGCGACCGACATCGCGACGCCCAACACCGCGAACAACAGCAGTTGCAGACCCTGGCCGCGACCGCTCATGCCGAAGGCGCCAACCGGATCGAGCAGGTACCAGTCGCCGGCAAGACCGCACAGCGCGGTGGCCAGCAATCCCGGGCCCAGGCCACCGAGCCACGCCGAAACCAGGATCGCCATGAAGAACGGCATGAACGTCGCACCCTCGAACAGCCACGGCGTCTGCAGACGCACCAGCAGCGCGATCAGCGACGTCGATGCGGCGACGAAGTAGGCAAACCATCGTGACTGGAAATAACCGCCCATGGCCCGATCCTACCGGCTTCCTGTCGCCGGCGCCCTGATAGGCTCCGCGGATTTCTGCTGCTGGTACTTCATTCCGTTCGGGCGAGATGCGATCGTGGCTGCGGCTACAGTGGCGCTCGCAGGCCCCGCCTGCATTCAACCAAGGGGTATGAAAATGAAAGGGAATTACGCGAGCGCACTGCTGGCGGCCGGTCTGTTTCTGGGGGTGGCGAATATCGCTTCTGCCGCAGGCAGTGTTGTCGATTACATCGAGCCCAGGAATCAGGCCAATCCGGCGCCGACCATGGCCTTGAATCGCTTCCAGCGGTTCACCATCCAGCCCATCGCCATGGACGCGCCGTACGCCGGCCAGGGCAGCAACGAAGACGCCAAAAAAAGCATCCAGGCCAACCTCGACCTGCGCGCGCAGCCGTTGCTCGCGCAGTGGAATGCCATGCCCGCAGGCGCTGCACCAAGGACACTGAGCATTGCGCCAACCATCCGGCATATCAAATTCATTTCCGGTGGGGCTCGATTCTGGGCCGGTGCGTTTGCCGGCGGCTCCGCGGTGCTGATGACGATGAGGCTTACCGATGCGGCCACCGGTGAAGTGATCGCCGAGCCGGAGTTCTACCAGCACGCCAACAAGCGCGGCGCGGCGTGGTCGATGGGCGCCACCGATCGGGCGATGCTGATCCGCGTCGCGTCGATGGCGGCAACGTACCTGCACGACAATTACACCGCCCGCCGTGGGTGGATCGACGAGCGTTGCGAGCGACGTGCAGTTCTGATTGTTGCCGCGTACGGCTCGCGTATGCGCCATTGCCGGGGGAGAACGGCGCCATGAAGGATCTCGCGATCACGCTCGATCATCGTCCCGGCGCCCTCGCCGACATGGGCGACGCGCTGGGACGCGCCGGCGTCAGTGTCGAAGGCGGGGGCGCCTGGGTCGCGAACGGCAAGGGCGTGGCGCATTTCCTGATTGCCGACGCCGATGAGGCATCGGCGCGCACTGCGCTGGAGGCTGCCGGTATCGCGCTGCTCGCCGTCCGCGACGTGCTGGTCCAGCGCCTGCGCCAGGACACGCCCGGGCAGCTTGGGCTGCTATGCCGATGGATGGCCGACGCTGGCGTCAATATCGAAGCGCTGTACAGCGACCACGCCAACCAGCTGATCCTGGTCGTCGACGATGTTGCGGTCGGCCGGGCAGTCTCCCGGGCGTGGTCGCAATCGACAGGGTCGGCGACAACAGCGGGTGGCGAAAGCTGACAGCAACGTCAATCGACCCCGACCGGTGGATACTGACGCGACGTTCGCACCGCGAGGCCGTAGCATCCGCCCATGGAAACGACCATTGAACATCGCAGGCACCGTCGGCTGAATCTGCTCGAAGCGATCATGGTTACGCCCAACGGTCATGGTCATGAGGCGTATGTCATGGATATTTCGCCCGGTGGCGCGCGGGTCACGTTGCCATCGGACTGGGCGCCGGTGGATGGCGCCGCGCTGAAGATCCTGTTCTCGCCCGACAGCGATCACACGGTGCTGTTGCAGGCCCGC
>JAQGOI010000107.1 GCA_028293685.1 Lysobacteraceae bacterium
ATCGGCAGCACTGACGGATTCGCCAAGCAGATAAGGCCCGGCCTGCTCCAAGTGCGCATCGATCCTGGCCCACGCCGCCTCGATACGCGGCGCCACATGCGAGCGAACGAGTTCGGCATGCTCGGCGCCGGCTGCTTCGTGCGGGTACCACCACAGCCGGAACGACGGCTGTACGGCGTTGGCCATATGGAACATCCACTGCAGGTAGTCCCGCCGCGAAGGATGGTCCAGGGCGGGAGCAAGCCGGGCGGAAGGATGCTGATCGACCAGGAACATGGCAATTGCGGCCGACTCGAACATCGGACGCCCGTCGTGTACCAGGGTCGGCACGACGCCATTTGGATTGAGGGCCAGGTACGTCGGGCTTTTCTGCATTCCGGCAGCGGTATCGACCAGATGCAGTGCATGTGGAATATCCAGCTCGAGCAACAACCAGTGCACCAGCATGCTTGCCGCGCCTGGCGCGAAGTACAGCTCGTCCATTCCATTCTCCGATCGATGAATCGGGCAGTCTATGCGAAGCCGAACGTCGTCGGTTTGATGGAGCTTCCACCATGCTGCTGTCACGCTCGCATCCACCAGCAGCCCTTTGGCGGGCACTTCGGGAAGTCCAGATGCGCATCTTTGCCCCAATCGCTTTGACCCTGCTGTCAATGGCTTCCTGCACCCCGGCATCCGCACCGGCACCACAGCAGGCATCCACGACCAAGGCTCCTGCATCGGTCCCTTCGGCAAAGCAGACTGTTCCGCCTGCGACAGCGACAGCGGCGGCGCCCGATTCTACAAACACGGACGCGTCCCGTGCAACGCCGGCGATCGAACATTGGCAATGCGACCAGCTTCTTGTCGACGTCACCGCGAAAGGCGACGGGGTGCGTCTGGATTTTTCTGGTCGGTCACTGATGCTTGCGCATGCCGAGTCGCTTGTGGGTTCGCGCTACACCGATGGCCACGGGAATGAGTTCACGCGTACAGGCTCTGGCGCAAAACTCATCATCACCGGCGAAGGAAGCCATGACTGCACACCGGGCACGCAGGCGTCACCGTGGAACGAGGCGAAGGCGCGCAATGTCGTATTCCGCGCGGTGGGAAGTGAACCCGGATGGTGGGTCGAGGTCACGCGTGGCCGTGCTCCGACACTGCGGGCGATGCTCGATTACGGCGATCGTACGATCGAGGCCGCAGGACTCAACACGACCACGGAAGGCTTCACCGGTGAAACCCGGGAGCATGTCGCATTTTCCCTGCTGATCCAACGCACCGCCTGTCGTGACGGGATGAGCGGAGAAGCCTTTGAAGCCACCGCGCGACTCGCCATCGGCGGGCAGAACTATCGCGGCTGCGGCGCCTTCCTGGACGACTGAGGCCGGACATCGGTGGCCGCGGACAAAGGCCCGCGCATGAGCTGCTGCAGCTGGACCGCGTTCGCGATTGCGTGACCACCGGCGGTGTTGTCGAAGATGCACCAGGCAGCGCGCCTGCGTTCGGCATGGGCGAGCAGCGCGACGGCGAGATCGTGCAATTGGCTGGCGTCATAGGCGTCGTAATACATCCGCGGCGAGCCGTGCCAGCGCCAGTACGTCCACGGACCGAAGCCATGCGGTCGCGCCGCCTGCGGAATCAACGCCGGATCGGCGGCGACACGCGTGATGTCGTAGCGCTTCAAGGTCGCATCCACGCGTGGCTCGAACCAGCTTGGATGGCGCGGCTCGCACGCAACAGGTACCTCGGCGCGACGCCGCAGCATCGCGAAGAAGGTGTTTGCAGTGCGCATGTCGAACACCAGGCTGGGCGGTAACTGCACCAGAAGCCCTCCGAGCCGACGACCAAGCCCGGCCACCTCGTCCGTGAAGCGCGACAACAACGAGCCCGTGCCCTGCAACCTGGCTTCGTGCGTGATGTCTTTCGGAACCTTGACGGAAAAGCGGAATGCGCGCGGCACCGACGCCGCCCAACGCGCATAGGTCGCCGGCGCATGCGACCGGTAGAACGACGAATTGATTTCGACGACATCGAACCGCGTGGCATAGCGTGCCAGGTGACTTCCGGCAGATTCGAAATGCGCTCCGTGCCGGGAGAGGATCGACCACCCTGCGCAACCAATCCGGACCGATGATGTTGCATTCATGGTGAGCTGCCTGGATGCATGACACGCTCCGGTGACGTTGGTGGGCAGTTTTTGTAACGCCGTGTCGCATGATTGACGTGAACAGGCAGATCACATTCGACCTCTTATCAAAAGGCTGATCCGCACGGTCTCATGTCGTATCCTGCGACGGCGGTCATGACATTGCCGCGAAAAAATCAGCAGGGGGCTGCAATGACCATCAACACGCAAGATCGGCGTCTCGCCGATGAAACCAGCGCACGATTGCGCGCACTGCTCAACGAGGACCAGCGCATGGCGCTCGCCGACCTCGAGCGATTTGGCTGGTCGCTCAAGTTCGTACGAAAGCCATTGTTCAAACCATCGATCCCAGTGGTCTTCGACGGTGAACGCAAGCGCTACGCCGTTCTTGAACCCGACGGCTCGCTCAACGAGGAACCCGGATTCGACATCCGCAGTTGACTGAGTGCATCAGCGCGATCAGCGCCGCATCAGCGGCCACTGGCCAAGGATGCGGTATGGCGCCGGAGTACCCGGACGGCTGTCGATCAGGACGAACGCGTCAACCGACCATGTGATCGGCGAGACAGGTCTTGGCGTCAGCGTACTCACGTCGCGCAATATGGTGACGTGCGGCGTGAACTTTTGATCGATGGCAACGTCGACGCCTTGAGCGGCAAGCGCCCGCTCCAATGCTTCATGCAAAGCCAGTAATTGTGGCGGCGACGCGTCGGTGCCCAGCCACCCCACCCTGCTGCCCGGAAAGCGATCGATCCAGTTCAACGTCAGGTCGAACGCTTTCGCAGGCACGCATCCGGCAGCACTCATGGCCGCTTCGATCAGTGCCGACGATGGCGGCTGGAAATCGCCGAGGAACTGCAGCGTCAGGTGATAGCGCTCGGCTCGCACCGCACGCGCGACAGGACACTGCTCGGCGGCCACGCGTGCCGCGACTTCCTCCGCGGCTGCGCGCAGGGACCGGTCGGGCCACAACGCGAAGAACAATCGGTGAACGGCCTCTGCGGCGGTTTCCATGGCGTGTCGATCGTCCGCCGATCAGGCTTCCAGTGCCGCCCAGCGGGCATACGCGATATCGAGTTCGGCCTGGGTGTCGGCGACGGCTTTTCCATGCGCTGTGATTCGCGCCGCATCCTGCCGGTAAAACGCAGGGTCGTTCATTTCTGCAGCAAGGGCGGCGAGGCGCTTTTCGAGCGCCTCGATGCGCACGGGTAGCTGCTCCAGTTCCCGGCTGTCCTTGTAGCTGCGCTTGCGTGGCGACGGAGCCACGGCAGTCGTTGCCGACTGGGTGGTCATGGCAACCCGGGGCGCTACCGGAAACTGCGGTTGCGAGCGCTGGCGCAACCAGTCGCTGTAACCACCGACGTATTCGCCCACCCTGCCAGGCCCACCGTCCTGCATGACCATCGTCGAGGTGACGACGTTGTCCAGGAAGTCGCGATCGTGGCTCACCAGCAGCAGCGTGCCGGAATAGTCGCCAAGCAGTTCCTCCAGTAGTTCCAGGGTTTCCACGTCCAGATCGTTGGTCGGCTCGTCCATCACCAGCAGGTTGGACGGCTGTGCGAACAGGCGGGCGAGCAACAGGCGATTGCGCTCGCCGCCCGACAACCGCGTGATCGGCGCGCGCGCGCGCTCGGGTGTGAACAGGAAATCCTGCAGATAGCCCAGGACGTGCTTGCTGCGACCGCCGATGTCGATGAACTCGCGCCCTTCGGCGACGTTCTCGATGGCGTTCCAGTCTTCGCGCAACGTTGCCCGGTACTGGTCGAAGTAAGCAACCTGCAATTGCGTGCCACTGCGGACTTCGCCCTTGTCGGGAGCCAACTCTCCGAGCAGCAGCTTCAGCAGCGTGGTCTTGCCGCTGCCATTGGGACCGATCAGGCCGATGCGGTCGCCACGCAGGATGGTGGTGTCGAAATCCTTCACGATCACCTGGGGCCCGTGCGCGAATGAAA
>JAQGOI010000143.1 GCA_028293685.1 Lysobacteraceae bacterium
GGAGGTCGTATTCGTGGCCGACAGGCCCGATGCCGACCGCCTGTTTGCGCACGTGGCTGCGGCAGGCCTGTCCCTGTTTCACTACATGATGCCGGCCCAATCAGGAACGACTGGCAACGTTTGACATCGACTGTCAGAGTTCCCGTACAGGACGACGGGGATGCGAGTGCTTTGGATGGTGGCTACCGTGACGCCTCCAGGATGGAGAGATCACAGTGAGACAGGTCGCCCTAGCCATCGCACTGATGCTCGTCGGACCAGCAGGAGCGCAAACCTTGTACGAATGCGCATCGTCCGCCGGCCACAGCTATCAGCAGATACCGTGCCCGCCAAAGTTCAAAACCCTCCGCACCATCGAAACCGACCAGGTTACCGTAACCAGGCGCGGCGCGACCTATGCGTCCCGCAGTAGCCGCAGCCCGTTTCGTCAGACATCGGCAGTCGACCCTTGCAACGCCGCCAAGGCGGCACGCGCGAGCACTCTTCAGGCGATGGGCCTGGACCGGACGTTCGACCGCCTCAGCGCCCTGGACCGGAGCGTCGCCGAGGCGTGCAGGCGCTAACTGGACAGACTGGACCGCCGCTAGTTAGCGGCGCCTGGTGGCAGTCTGATTGGTGGCGAGCCATCCCTGACACCAAAGTACTACTTCGCATAATGCCTATTATGTAAGACGCGCTACAGCCGACTAGCCCCGGACTTGCGGGCCTCAACGAGGTCAGCTCCGCGCTGTCGCGGTCCTGCCTCGTTCTGCATCACCAAGTTGCGAGCGGCGCGCTGCAAGAGTCCGACTTCCGGTGGCGATGGCGATTGCGACGACGATGAGGATCGCAGCGACGGCGAACGTGATCCGCATGCCCATGGCAACAGCCTCTGGCCGCGCCGTGGTGATGTCGGTCGTTGCCGATGCGATCGCAAACACGGCGCCCATGACCGATGCCCCGGTGATGAGCCCGAGATTGCGCGACAGGCTGAGGACGCCGGAGATGACGCCCCGCTGGTCCCGGCCAATGTTGCTCATCAGGGCGGTGTTGTTGGCCGCCTGGAACTGAGCATAGCTGGCGGTAATGATGATCATGGGGAACAAGTAACCGGCGATACCGCAGCTCCCCGGCGCCATGGAAAGAACGACACAGCCGCCAGCTATTCCGACAAGGCCAGCGATGGTCATGCGTTGTGCGCCAAGCCGGTCCACGATGCGCCCGGCGGGCACGCCGGTCAGCGCGGCAACAAGCGGGCCGACCGACAAGACCAGTCCAACCAGAGCCGCTTTAAGGCCGAGCGCACGGGATAGATAGAACGGCCCGACTACGAGGGTCGCCATCATCACCGTGGAAACGAGCGCGCTCATGGCAAGGCTCGCACCCACCAAGGGATCGCGGAACAGCGCCAATCGGATCAATGGCGATGCGGCTCTGCGTTCGACAAACACGAATAGGGCCACGCCGAAGGCGGCAGCCAGCAGCAGGATGGCGTTGAGCAGACCGAACTGGCCGTGCCCGATCGTCATGGCGAGCGCATAACTCGCGAGCGTCAGGGCAAGCAGCAGCGTGCCCGCGTTGTCGAAGCCGGCCCGACCCCTCCTCGCCTCCGGGCGATCAACGGGCAAATGGCGCTGCGCGAGAAGAAAACCCAGGAGGCCCAGTGGAATGTTGACGAAAAAGATGGTCCGCCAGCCGAGTCCAGCGATCAGAAGGCCACCGAGCGACGGTCCAAGGGTGGTGCCGATTGCGGACATGGTTCCGAGCAGCCCCATGGCGCTCCCGGTATTTGCCTTGGGAACCGTCTCACCAACAAGGGCCACGGCGAGGGCCATCATGATGGCCGCTCCGAGGCCCTGCCCGGCCCGGGCTGCAATCAGCAGCCAGAGACTGGGCGCCACTCCGCATAGCAGCGAGGCCACCGTGAACAGGGCAATTCCGACCAGCAGCAGACGCCGGCGGCCGAGGATGTCACCGAGCCGCCCGACACTGACGATCAGCGTCGTGATCGCGAGGAGATAGGCCAGGACGATCCACTGGACGTCCTGGAAGGAGGCGGAGAACGCCGCGGCAAGCGTCGGCAAGCCGGCATTGGCGATGCTGGTGTCGAGCGAGGGCATCAACACGGACAGCGAAAGGCTGGCCAGCGCCCAGCGAACCGAGCGTGCGGGTGTTGCGCTTCCGGCGGTTGTTTCGCCCGATTTCTCGATGATCGCCTTCACCTGAACTCCGCTTCCTGGCCACTCCAGGAATGGAGCGACGTCAAAGCTAACCCTTTGAATGACATGGCGGAAGACGCAGCGTTTGCACTTTATCCGTGCGTTTGACGCCGCATGGCATGAAAAATGGGCTAAATTCGATGCCGTGTCGAAACCCGATCTCAACTTGCTGGTGACCCTTGATGTGCTGCTCGCGGAAGGCAGCGTGGCGCGCGCAGCACGACGGTTGCGGCTCAGCCCGTCAGCGATGAGCCGGACGCTGGCGCGATTGCGCGATACGACAGGCGATCCACTCCTGGTCAGGGCCGGTCGTGGTCTCGTCCCCACGCCCCGGGCCCTTGAGCTTCGCGAGCGCGTCGGTCAGATCGTGCAGGACGCCGAAGCGGTCCTGCGCCCTGCCGAGAAACTCAACCTCCAGCAGCTGGTCCGGACGTTCACGCTGCGGGCCAGCGAGGGTTTTGTCGAGAACTTCGGACCCGACCTCATTGCCCGCGTTGGCGCGGAAGCTCGCGGCGTGAAGCTGTGCTTCGTGCAGAAGCCAGACAAGGACAGCTCATTCCTTCGCGATGGGACCGTCGATCTTGAAATTGGCGTCGTGGGAAAGACGACGGGTCCGGAGGTGCGTGCGCAGGCGTTGTTCCGGGACCGTTTCATCGGCGTCGTGCGAACGGCGCACCCGCTAAGCCAAGGCGAGATCACCCCTCTGCGTTATGCGGCCGGCCGACATATCTCCGTCTCGCGGCGTGGTCTGGACAGCGGACCGATCGACGAAGCCCTGGTGCCGCTCGGACTGAAGCGGGAGATCGTCACGATCGTCGGAGGGTTTTCGACCGCGCTGGCTCTGGCTCGGGCTTCCGACCTGATCGCCAGTGTTCCCGAACGGCAC
>JAQGOI010000186.1 GCA_028293685.1 Lysobacteraceae bacterium
GAGCAGTAACAACGCGACAAACGCCACCGTTGTCGCGTACGTCGACCACAATGGCGGCGCGCTGCGCGATACGGTGTCTTGCGTGCTCAAGTGCCAAGCCCCTTGCGTCGTGTCCACGGAAGTCTACGGGCAAAAAAAAACCCCCGTTGCCGGGGGCTTTTCGAACAGCGATGAATTAATCGCGGCACTGCGACGGCAGGTACTTCGGGGTGACCGTGGTGCCTGAGCCGGTCGGGGTGCAAGTCCAGCGGACGCTGCCGCCTGTGAACGAGGGCTGCAGGATGAGCGTCTGGTTGGCGACGGGCGTCGGACCCGAGTAAGTGATGGTGATGATGCCACTGCCGCTGACATGCACGCCGCTCACGTTGTTGCCGGTGATGGTGGTGCTGATGCCGGCGCTGCCATCAGAATCCACGAACTTACCAGTCGACGACTTGGTCTCGGCGACGGCAAGTTTTGCGGCGCCGGCGAGGTTCATGCCTTCCGACACCTTGGCGCGGACCTGGTAGTCCTGGTACGCCGGGATGGCGATCGCCATCAAGATACCGAGGATGGCGATCACGATCATCAATTCGATGAGCGTGAAGCCTTGCTGCATTCTTTTCATGTTCTTCATGGTGTATCCCCTAGAGGTTGTTTTGACTTCACGTGCCCACGCAGCCGGCATTCCGGATCCGTCGGTAGCCGTGCAGCGATGCACGTGCAGTAAAGCATACGCAGGTCGCGTGCCAAGGGGGCCACTCCGCCCCGGGATGTCTGAACTGGTGAGACGGTCACACAACGGGACGACAACCGTTCGCAGGGGTGACGCATCGCGTCGCATTTGAACCCGACATGACGCGATGTGTCAGTTTTACAGCGCCATCGAATACGGACGTCAGGAATCCATGGCCGCCCATCGGCGTGAGCTCAATCGATCCCGAGCTTCTTCAGCTTGTAGCGCAATGCCCGGAACGTAATGCCGAGCGCCGACGCCGCACGCGTCTTGTTGTAGCGGTTCTCGACGAGCGCCTGCTGGATCTGTGCGCGTTCGATTTCCTCGATGTACGAGGGCAACGCGCTGGTGGCGCTCTCACGGGGATTCATGGTGCGCGGGTCGCGCGGAATTACCGGACCCACCGGTCGATCGTTCGAGCTGCCGGATTTCGACGGCAGGCGCAGGTCGGCGACGGAGATGACGTCGCCATCGGCCAGTGCCAAGGCGCGTTCGAGGATGTTTTCCAGTTCGCGCACATTGCCGGGGAAGGCATAGGTCTTGAGTGCGGCGAGCGCGTCGCTGCCCAACGACGGCGGCTGGCGGTGTTGCGCGGCGGACAGACGCACGAGGATCGTGTCGGCAAGAATCGGAAGATCCTCGATGCGCTCGCGCAGTGGCGGCACGCGCAGCTCGATGACGTTGATGCGGTAATAGAGGTCGTGGCGGAAGCGCCCGTCCGCGATCAGGCCCGCCAGATCCTTGTGTGTCGCCGACAGGATGCGTACGTCCACCGGGATTTCGGCCGATGCGCCGACCGGGCGGATGGATTTTTCCTGGATCGCACGCAGCAGCTTGACCTGCATCTGCATGGGCAGTTCGGCGATTTCATCGAGGAACAGCGTGCCGCCGTCGGCGGCCTGGAACAGCCCGGCCTTGTCGACATGGGCGCCGGTGAAGCTGCCTTTCCTGTGCCCGAAGAATTCGCTCTCCATCAGCTCGGTCGGGATCGCGCCGCAGTTGACCGGGACGAAGGGACCGCTGGCGCGGCCACCTTCGGCGTGGATGGTGCGCGCGACCAGTTCCTTGCCGACACCGGATTCGCCCGAAATCGAAATGGGCGCCTGGCTGCGGGCCACCTTGGCAACGGTCTCGCGCAGCGTCTGCATCGCCTGCGAGTTGCCGCTCAGCCTCCCGAGGCCGGCATCGGCACGGATCTTGCCCAGTCCCTGGCGACGGCGCTCGTTGAGGTCGAGCGCGTGCGTGACCAGTCGGCGCAATACGGCCAGGTCCACCGGCTTGCTGACGAAGTCGAAGGCGCCGGCCTTGAGTGCTTCGACGGCGGCATCGACGTTGCCGAAAGCCGTGATCATGGCCACGGGTGTGTCCGGGTGGTTTGCGGCGATCGTGGCGATCACGTCCAGGCCGGTGCCGTCGGGCAGGCGCATGTCGGTCAGGCACAGGTCGTAGGTGGCCTGGGCCAGTTGCGCGCGTGCCATGGCGACCGTGGCGGCCGTGTCGGTGCGCAGGCCCATCCGGCCCAACGTGAGAACCAGCAACTCGCGGATGTCGTGCTCGTCATCGACGATCAACGCGCTGGGGGGAGCGCTGCGTGGGTCACTCATGGGCCCCACCTTAACGGATGCGCGACATTGGAGCCAATGCGTTCGGTCATCCTGCTGAATGGGAGTCAGGCCCTCAGCAGTGCGTGGGGACCAGGCAGCACCACCCGGAAGCAACTGCCGCCAGCGGGGACCGCGACGTAGTCGAGCGTGGCTTCGTTGGCGATGCACAGCTCGCGCGCGATATACAGGCCAAGTCCGGTGCCGTGTTCGGAGGTCGTATAGAACGGCCGGAACAACCGCGGCTGCACGGCTTCGGGAATGCCCGGTCCGCGATCGATGACATCGATGGTCGGCTTGCCGTAACGGTTGTGCACCACGAGCGTCACGCGGGCCGGGTCTCCCGGCAGTCGTCCGTAATGCAGGGCGTTCTGCAGCAGCACGGTCAGCACCTGTTGCAGGTGGCGCAAATCGACCAGGGCCGGCACCGTGCCGGCACCGTGCCGGATATGCACGCTGCCCGACTCGGGCGGCAGCATCTGTTCGTAGTCGTCGATGAAGCGCTGCACCCAGACGACCAGGTCGACGTGCTCGGCGTTGGCGCGCTCGCGGCGGGCGATGCCCAGTACGCTCTGGACGATGCCGTTGGTGCGCAGGCATTGCTGGTGGATGATTTCCAGCAGGCGGCGATCGCAGTCGACGATGTCGCGCGATTCCTCCAGCAGTTGCGTCGCATAGCTGATCGCGGCCAGCGGATTTCGGATTTCGTGTGCCAGGCTCGCCGAGAACCGGCCCAGCGTGGCCAATGTCATCGACTCGGCGCGGCGCGACACCATCGATGTGTCGTCGAGGAAGACCAGGGCGGCATCGCTGTTGGCCAACAGGCGCGCGAACCGGGGCAACACCTCGGCCTGCTCGGCGCCCAGTCGCATCGGGGTGTCGTCATTGGCGCCATCCTCGCGCCACTTGCCCAGGCGCCGCGCCAGTTCCGGCGCGGCGACGACCAGGTTGCGCTCGCCCTCGCCTGCCTCGCCGAGCAGCAGCAACGCGGCCTCGTTGGCCAGGCGCAGGCGGCCTTCACCGTCGACCACGACGACGCCGGTGCGCATGCGCCGGATGATCAGTTCGTTGATTTCCGCCAAGTCGGCCAGTTCAACGCCTCGGCGCTCGGCGAGCGCCTGGCTGGCCCGCATCTGCCGGCCCAGCAGGTAGGTCAGCATGGCGATGGCCAGGAAACTCACCGAAAACATCACTCGTTCCGCCAGCGGGCTGGGGTTTGTATTGCCCCCGAGCGACGTCCAGACCATCTCGCCGATCATGGCCGTCGCCGCCAACGCCGCGCCGCCCAGCCCATAGCGCAAGGGCAGCAACAGCGCGGCGGCGCCGATGTTGAACAGCAACATCAGCGCGATACCAGGACTCGCCAGCGGCAGCGCATGGATGGCGAGCGCGGCGACGGCGATATCGATGGCCGTGCCGACCAGCACCTGGGCACGCAAGGCACGTTGGCGTTGTGCCCAGCCGAGCAGTGCCACGCTGGCGATCAGGTAGAAAACGGTGGTGCCCTGGCCCAGTCGTGAGCGCTCGACGATCCCCAGCCATTCGCCGACGCGGCTGAACAACATGAGCGCCAGCAGCGCGGCTTCGAGCATCCGGTACAGGCTGAAGAAGTAGAGCTCCCGGCGCAGGGCGTCTTCGGCCGAAAGCGGAGTGGTCTGTGGCGCGAGGACAGAGCGAGGCGTCAAACGGGCGTCCGGACCGGAAATCCCCGCAAGTATAGGCAGGTGCCCGCGCCAGGCCGCGCGGCGAGCGGTCTCGGGCCGGCGATCTTTTGTCCGCGACCGGCGCATGGGCGACAATGTCGGGCTTCGCGCAGCCCAGGCGTCTGGTGGCCGCGCGCGAACGATTCCCTACTTTCCGGTGACGCATGAACTTTCACGAATATCAGGCCAAGCAGCTGTTCGCCGGCTACGGCATCACTGTGCCGGCGGGCCGGGTCGCCCGTACGCCGGACGAGGCCGTCGACGCGGCCAAGACGGTCGGCGGTGATGCCTGGATGGTGAAGGCGCAGATCCACGCCGGTGGACGCGGCAAGGCCGGCGGGGTGAAATACGCAAAGTCCCTGGCCGAGGTGAAGCAGTACGCCGCCGGCATGCTCGGGACCAAGATGGAAACCTACCAGTCAGCCGGCATCGCACTGCCGGTCGATTGCGTGCTGGTTGCGCAGGCCACCGACATCGCGCGCGAGTTGTACCTGTCGATGCTGGTCGACCGCTCCAGCAGGACGCTGACGTTCATCGCGTCGTCCGATGGTGGCGTCGAAATCGAAAAGACGGCGGTCGAAAACCCCGATGCGATCAAGACGCTGCACGTCAACTTCGTGCAGGGCCTGCAGCCGTATCAGTGCCGCGAGCTCGGCTTCGGCCTGGGCCTCGATGCGAAGCAGGTCGGCCAGCTGACGAAGATCATGCTGGGGCTCTACAAGCTGTTCAACGAGAAGGACCTGGCGCTGGTCGAACTCAACCCGCTGGCGATCCTCACCGATGGCAATCTCGCCGTCCTCGACGGCAAGGTCAATTCCGACGACAACGCGACGTTCCGACATTCCGATCTTGCGGCGATGCGCGACATACGCCAGGAAGACCCGACCGAGGTCCTCGCCAGCCAGCACGACCTCAATTACGTGACGATGGACGGCAACATCGGCTGCATGGTCAATGGCGCCGGGCTTGCGATGGCGACGATGGACGTCATCGCGCTCAACGGCGGCACGCCGGCGAACTTCCTGGATGTCGGCGGCGGCGCCACGAAGCAGCGCGTCACCGAAGCGTTCAAGCTGATCCTGTCCAGCGACAGGGTGCGTGCGATCTTCGTCAACATCTTCGGCGGCATCGTGCGCTGCGACATGATCGCCGAGGGCATCATCGCCGCCGTCAAGGAGGTCGACGTCAAGGTCCCGGTGATCGTGCGGCTGGAAGGCACCAACGTCGAGGAAGGCAAGGCGTTGCTCAGGAGCAGCGGCCTGGCGATCACCTCGGCCGACGACATCAACGATGGCGCCAGGAAGGCGGTCGCGGCGGCGAAAGCGGCCTGATTTCCGGTTATCCCTGTAGGAGCGGCTTATAGCCGCGAGCTTTTCCGCTTAGCGACGAGCTCGCGGCTGTAAGCCGCTCTCACAAAAAGCAAAAACAAGGATTCAAAATGTCCGTTCTCGTCAACAAAGACACCAGGGTCATCGTGCAGGGCTTCACCGGCACGCAGGGCACTTTCCATGCCGAACAGATGATCGAGTACGGCACGCAGGTCGTCGGCGGTGTGACGCCAGGCAAGGGCGGCACGCTGCACCTGGGGTTGCCGGTGTTCGATACCGTCGCCGATGCGGTCGCCGCGACCGGTGCCGATGCGTCGGTGATCTACGTGCCGCCGGCATTTGCCGCCGACGCGATCCTGGAGGCGGCCGACGCCGATATCCGCGTGATCGTCTGCATCACCGAAGGCATCCCGGTACTGGACATGCTGCGGGTCAAGAACGTGCTGGCCGGATTCGCCAACGTCGTGCTGATCGGCCCGAACTGCCCTGGTGTGATCACGCCTGGCGAATGCA
>JAQGOI010000220.1 GCA_028293685.1 Lysobacteraceae bacterium
TCCCCGGATCCGCCCGTCTGCGGCGTCTGACCGGACTTGTCCATGCCGATCCACTCCTCCGTGCTTGCCCTTGTCGGCGAGACTCCGATCGTTCGCGCGCAGCACCTGGACGCCGGTCCCTGCACGATCTACCTGAAACTGGAAAGCCAGAATCCCGGTGGATCGATCAAGGACCGCATCGGCCTGTCGATGATCGAGGCCGCCGAGCAACGCGGCGACATCAAACCCGGCGATACGCTGGTCGAAGGCACCGCCGGCAATACCGGCATTGGCCTGGCGCTGGTCGCGCAGCAGAAGGGCTACAAGCTCATCCTGGTCGTGCCGGACAAGATGAGCCGCGAGAAGATCTTCAACCTCAAGGCAATGGGTGCGCAGGTGGTGCTGACGCGGTCGGACGTCGCCAAGGGCCATCCCGATTACTACCAGGACCTGGCCGCGCGCATCGCCAGCGAAACACCGGGCGCCTACTTCATCAACCAGTTCGGCAATCCGGACAATCCCGCCGCGCACGAATTCGGCACCGGTCCGGAAATCCTCCGGCAGATGGACGGCGACCTGGACGCGGTGGTCTTTGGTTGCGGTAGTTCCGGCACGATGACCGGATTGTCGCGCTGCTTCGCCCAGCACTCGCCCGGCACCGAACTCATCCTGGCCGATCCGGTGGGTTCGATCCTTGCCGAGTACATCAACGAAGGCACGCTGAGCGAGAAGTCCGCCAGCTGGATGGTCGAGGGCATCGGCGAGGACTTTCTCCCGGCCATTTCCGATTTTTCGCGTGTCACGAAAGCCTACGCCATCAGCGACAAGGACAGCTTCCTGACCGCGCGCGAATTGCTGGAAAAAGAAGGCATTCTCGGCGGGTCATCGACCGGGACGCTGTTGGCCGCCGCCCTGAAGTATTGCCGCGAACAGACCGAACCCAAGCGCGTACTGGTATTCGTCTGCGACACCGGCAACAAGTACCTGTCCAAGATGTACAACGACTACTGGATGCTCGACAACGGCTTCCTGGAACGCAATCCACATGGCGACCTGCGCGACCTGATCCTGCGACCGTTTTCGCAACGCGACACGGTGGTGGTCGGTCCGGCCGACCTGCTGGTCACCGCCTACCAGCGCATGAAGCTGTACGACGTCTCGCAACTGCCGGTCATCGATGGCGACGAACTGGTCGGCATCGTCGACGAATCGGATGTGCTGCTCCACGTCTACGGCGACGAAGCCCGGTTCCGCGATCCGGTGTCGACGGCCATGGTCAGCAAACTCGATCGGCTGGACGTCGGATCGTCCATTGAAGCGCTGCTGCCTGTTTTCGATCGTGGCCATGTCGCGATCGTGACCGAGGGGCCGCGGTTTGTCGGACTGATCACACGCATCGACCTGCTGAATTACCTGCGACGCCGGGTGCAATAAAGCGGGTAGCCACAGCCCCGATGCTAGAATCGCCGGCTGCGTTTTCAGGCCACGGACATGAACGACGATAACGTTGGCGGACAGGCGCGCACACGCCTGCAGCTGGGCACACTCGCCATCCACGGCGGCCAGGCGCCCGATCCGGGCACGGGTGCCGTGATGGTCCCGATCTACGCGACCAGCACCTATGCCCAGGCCAGTCCCGGGGTGCACCAGGGCTTCGAATATTCGCGCACCCACAATCCGACGCGCTTTGCCTACGAGCGTTGCGTGGCCGAGCTCGAGCACGGAACCCGCGGCTTCGCTTTCGCCTCGGGACTTGCGGCGACGTCGACGCTGCTCGAGCTGCTGGACAGCGGCGACCACGTCGTCGCGATGGACGATGTCTATGGCGGCACGTACCGGTTGTTCGAGCGGGTGCGCCGACGCAGTGCGGGCCTTGACTTCAGTTTTGTCGACCTCACCGATCCGGCCGCGTTCGAAGCCGCGATCAAGGCGAACACCAGACTGGTCTGGATCGAAACACCGACCAACCCGACGTTGAAGATCGTCGACATCGCCGCGATTGCAGCCATCGCGAAGAAGCGCGGCCTGCTCGTCGTCGTCGACAACACGTTTGCCTCGCCAATCCTGCAGCGCCCGCTGGAACACGGCGCGGATCTGGTGGTGCATTCGGCCACCAAGTATCTCAACGGCCATTCCGACATCGTCGGCGGCATGATCGTCGTCGGCGACAACGCGGAGCTCGCCGAGCAACTGGCATTCCTGCAGAACTCAATCGGCGCCATCCAGGGGCCGTTCGACAGCTTCCTCGCCCTGCGCGGGCTCAAGACCCTGCACCTGCGGATGCGCGCGCACTGCGAGAATGCGCAGTCGCTGGCCGAGTTCCTCGCGACGCATGCGGCGATCGACAGGGTCGTGTACCCGGGATTGCCTTCACACCCCCAGCACGCGTTGGCAGCGCGGCAGATGGATGGTTTCGGCGGCATCGTGTCGATCTGGATCAAAGGTGGCTTTGATGCGGCGAAGCGTTTCTGCGAACGCACGCAACTGTTCACGCTCGCCGAATCGCTGGGTGGCGTGGAAAGCCTCGTCAACCATCCGGCGGTGATGACGCACGCTTCGGTGCCGATCGAGCGCCGAAAGGCGCTGGGCATCGACGACAATCTCGTTCGGCTGAGCGTGGGTGTCGAAGACCTTGCAGATCTGCAGGTGGACCTGAGCGCTGCGCTCGCATCAGTCCAAGCCGTCTGACAGGCAGTTATTCGGTCCTTATGCCCAAGAACCTGGCCGCCATTTCCAGCACTTCCCCAAACGCTGTCCTGGTTCTGGGCATGCACCGCAGCGGGACCTCCGCGATGGCAGGTGCACTCGGAATCCTGGGGTATTCGCTCGGCTCGGACCTGATGGCACCGGGCCCGGACAATCCCAAGGGCTTTTGGGAGCACGCGGGCGTTGTCGCCATCCATGAGCGCCTGTTCAAGTCGCTGGGAACGGCCTGGAATGATCCGCGGGTCCTGCCGCATGGCTGGCTGGATACGGCAGCGGCCAAAGACGCCCAGAACGCACTCACGTTATTGCTGAACGCCGAATTCTCGGGTACACGGCATTGGGCGGTCAAAGATCCGCGCTTGTGTCGCTTGTTGCCGCTGTGGCTGCCGGTACTGGCGAAAATGGGTGTGACGCCGCATGTAGTGATCATGGTGCGCCGTCCAGCAGAAGTCGCCGCATCTTTGCGTGCGCGAAACGACTGGCCGGAAGGCTTGTCGCGCCTTCTGTGGATGCAATACATGGTCGACGCCGAGCGCGTGTCCCGGGCGCTCTCGCGCTCGGTGGCGACATATGACGCGTTACTCGCCGATCCGCCCGGCATGGTCAAAAAGACGCTGGAAACCCTGCTGTGTCCGACCATCGCGATGACCCACGAAACCACTGATGAGATAAGACGTTTCATTACAAGCGCCGATCGTCATCAGGTGACCCGCTCCGAGCCGGGGGCGCCGGCCTGGCAACTCGCCCAGGCTATGTACGACTGCGCCGTGTCGGAGTTCGGGAAGCCGGCCGAGTGGAACTCTGTTGCAGGTGAATATCAACTTGCGAACGCGTTGTATGCCGACGCGCTTGACGGGTATGCGGCATTGCAGCTTCGACATGAGTCTCAAATTCGTGCCGTGGAATGCCAACGCGACCTGCAATGCGCCCAGCTGCAGGTGGCGCACGAGGCCCGCGTCAAGGCCGCGGAAACCGAACGTGACCAGCAGTCGCAATGGGCACTGAAACTGGACGGGGAGTTGTTGGAGCTACGACAGGCTCATGCCGAGCTTGGCGAACAGCACGAGCGCACCGCCGCATGGGCGCTTGGCCTGGACAAGGAACTATCCGGAATTCGACAGACGTATTCCGATCTTGTCGAACAGCACGAACGCACCGCCGCATGGGCGCTCAGCTTGGACAACGAATTATCGGAACTTCGCCAGTTCCTTGCCTTGAAGGTCGCCGAGTTGGAGACAGACCTGGCCGAGCACAGACGCTATGCAGCGCAACTGCGTCGGCAACTGGAGGAATTGCTACAGTCGCACGTATGGAGATATACCGCGCCGCTGCGACAGGTTGTCGCGAGGCTGCGAAAGACCAATGCAGAAGCGGCCATGCCAACGCCGCCTCCGGCCCGCGTGGTGCCAACCCGGGCTAAAGGAATCGGGTCGCTGAGATTTCACTTCGTCGATGCACCGCTTGTCAGCGTGATCATTCCGGCCTACGGCAATCTGGATTACACGCTCGCGTGCCTGCGCTCGGTGCAGCAGGCCGGGGCATCGTTCCAATTTGAGGTGATTGTCGCGGAGGATTGTTCGGGGGATCCAGAGATGTCGGCTCTGGCCGATGTTCCGGGGCTGCGCTATCACGAGAATCCATCCAATCTAGGCTTCCTGCGCTCATGCAACCAAGCCGTTGCTCTGGCGCGCGGAACATACGTGTGCTTCCTCAACAACGACACGGAGGTCACGGCTGGTTGGCTGGATGCCCTTGTCGAGCCCTTTGATCGCGCCCCAGATGTCGGCATGGTCGGCGCAAAACTCGTTTATCCGGATGGGCGCTTGCAAGAGGCCGGGGGAATTCTCTGGAAGGATGGGTCCGCCTGGAATTATGGGCGGCTTGGTGATCCACAGGCTCCGGAATACAACTATGTCCGCCGGGTCGATTTCTGTTCCGGCGCAGCACTTCTCCTACCGCGGATGCTGTTCGATGCACTTGGCGGGTTCGACGAGCGATATGTACCGGCTTACTGCGAGGATTCGGACCTGGCCTTCAAGGTCAGGCGGCATGGACTGGAGGTTTACTACACGCCATTTTCAGTCGTCGTGCATCACGAGGGAATTTCACACGGCACCGACATCAATTCGGGAATCAAGTCCTACCAGCGGTTGAATCAGGAGAAATTCACCCAGGCCTGGTCGAGGGAACTGGAGGAACACTACCCCAATGGCGCCAACGTGTTTCGTGCGCGTGATCGCGCCTGGAATCGGCGCATCGTGCTCATCGTCGACCACTACGTTCCACAGCCCGATCGGGACGCCGGATCGCGAACGATGGCGGCCTTTATGGAGTGCCTTGTCGATGCGGGTTGGGTGGTGAAGTTTTGGCCCGACAACCTGCACTTTGACGATGTATACGCGCCACGCCTGCAGCGGATAGGTGTCGAAGTCCTGCATGGGACGCGGTGGCGGGCCGGGTTGAGGGCGTACCTGCACGATCATGGCGAGGAACTGGATGTCGTGTTGCTGTCGCGACCGGATATCGCGGCCAAGCATCTTGATGCTGTCCAAACAATGGCTTCGCGCGCAAGAACGGTCTACTACGGGCACGATCTGCACTTTGCGCGCGCGCGCCGTGAAGCAGCGCTCACCGCGGACCTCAGCCTGACTGCTGCTGCGCGAGCCATGGAAGAGGTTGAACGAGAGATATGGAGACGTTGCGATCTGGTCCTGTACCCGTCCTCCGAGGAGGCGAACGCCGCGCGTGCACTCGAACCTGCGACGGACATCCGCGCCATTTCCGCCTATGCGTTCGAGTCGTTCGAAAATCACTCGGCGCCCGCCGGCCGTAGTGGACTGCTGTTTGTCGCCGGCTTTGCCCACCCACCCAATGTTGACGCTGCGGTATGGCTAGCCAGCGAGATCATGCCTCGTGTGTGGGCTCAATGGCCGGAAGCCCACTTGTCGCTGGTGGGATCCAATCCCACTGATCGGGTCATTGCTCTTCACTCCGATCGCGTAGAGGTGACCGGCTTCGTGTCTGATGGCGAACTTCAGCAGCGCTATGGTCGCGCCCAGATCGCCATCGTTCCGCTGCGTTTCGGGGCTGGTGTCAAGGCCAAGGTTGTCGACGCACTCCAGCAGGGAATACCGCTCGTGACGACGCCGGTCGGAGCCCAAGGGCTTCCCGGAATCGAGGCTTTTTGCGCGGTGTCGGATGATCCGGATGTACTCGCCATGGCTATCCTCGCCCTTCGAAATGACGAAGAGCAATGGCTCCGCCAGTCGCGAGCTGGCGCCAGTTTTGCAGCAGCGAGGTTTTCGCGCGCCGCGATGCGTAGCGTGCTACTCGAAGCACTGGCGCCAGGACCTGGGGAGCGTGCCGCTTGATCGTCCGGGCACGCGCACCCCTGCGCCTGGGTTTCGCCGGTGGCGGAACGGACGTGTCGCCTTATTGCGACCTGTTCGGCGGACAGGTCATGAACGCCACGATCGACCGTTATGCCTATGCATCGATCGATCAATCGCCGTCGGGGAAGGTCGAGTTCATTGCCTTGGACGGCTGCATAAGCGAGCTCGTCGAATGCGACGCGATCCTCGGCGACGGTGGCGGCGAGTTGCAACTGTTGAAGGGCGTGTACCGGAGGATTTCTTGCGATTTCCTCGGTGGCCGCGCTGAACCCCTTCGATTGCGAACGTATTCCGATGCACCGCCCGGTTCAGGCCTCGGGGCATCGTCGACCCTCGTGGTTGCGCTGGTCAGCGCGTTCACTGAGTACTACAAGCTTCCGCTAGGGGAATATGAAATCGGACATCTTGCCTACGAGATCGAACGCGAGGACCTCGGCCTGTCAGGAGGTCGCCAGGACCAGTACGCTGCGGCATTCGGCGGTTTCAATTTCATGGAGTTCAATGATGGCGGACACGTGATCGTCAACCCATTGCGTATCAAACCATGGGTGCTTGCCGAACTCGAGGCTTCACTGGTGTTGTACTTCACGGGCGTGTCGCGCGCATCGGCGGATATCATCGACGAGCAGACCAGGAACGTCGAACAGAGTGACCAGTCATCCATCGATGCGATGCACCAACTGAAGATCGAAGCGGTGCAAATGAAGGAAGCACTCTTGCGCGGCGACCTGCCGCGGTTTGCACGCACGTTGCAAGCGGGCTGGGAGGCCAAGAAGCGGATGGCACACTGCATCACCAACCCGACGATCGACAGGATCGAGGCAGTTGCTTTTGGTAGCGGCGCCATTGCAGCCAAGGTTTCCGGCGCGGGTGGCGGTGGGTTCATGATGTTCCAGTGCGCACCGGAAGACAGGCTGACGCTGCGGCGCGCGTTGGCAAACGAGGGCGGCAGCA
>JAQGOI010000242.1 GCA_028293685.1 Lysobacteraceae bacterium
CCAACGTCTCGGCGGCATCGCGGTTGTCGTCCACGATGAGGACCCTCAGTGCTCGAGCCTCGGATCGTCGGGTCAGGCGCTCCACTGCGCGCGGTTCGTGTGCCGCTTCGAGATACCGAGGCAGCGAAACCGAAAACCGTGCGCCCGTATGGGGGCCATCGCTGTGGGCCGATACGCTGCCGCCGTGCAGCTCGACGATGCGCTTGACCAGCGACAGGCCGATACCCAGGCCACCCTGTGCGCGATCGGGAGAACGCGTGGCCTGCGTGAACAGTTCGAAGATGCGAGGAATCAATCGTGGCTCGATGCCGATGCCGTTGTCCCGCACGATCAGGCGCACGCTGTCGGCGTCCGCCTCCACGCGCAGCACGACCTCTCCTCCGGGCTGCGTGTACTTGGCGGCGTTGTTGAGCAGGTTGACGACGACCTGCACCAGTCGTTTGCGATCGCCGAGTATCAATGGCGACTCCCGCGGCTGCTGCAATTCGAAGCGATGCTGGCGCGCCTCGATCATCGGGCGGGCCTGCTCGATGGCCGCTGCGAGAAGCGTCCTGGTGTCCACTGGTTGCCGGTTGATCGAGACCTCTCCGCGGGAAACGCGGGAGACGTCGAGCAGGTCGTCGACCAGCCCGACCATGTGCTGAACCTGGCGCGCGATGATGATGCTTGCCATCTGCACGCGGGCTTCGTCGTGCGCGGCCAGCTGCAGGACCTGTGCGGCCGAACTGATCGGCGCCAGCGGGTTGCGCAGTTCATGGGCGAGCATCGCCAGGAACTCGTCCTTGCGGCGATCGGCCTGCAGCAGCTCGTCTTCAGCGACCTTGCGCTCGGTCGTGTCGACGCCTTGGACGAAAATACCGGACACCAGGCCGTCGGCCTCGACGATCGGCTGGTAGATGAAGTCGAGATAGCGCTGCATGAGCACGGCGTCGGCCCCGCTCTGCAGCTGGATGGGTAGCGCATTGGCCGAAAACGCCCGGCCTGTCGAATACACCTGGTCCAGCAGCGCGAAAAACCCCTGTCCAGCCGCCTCGGGGATTGCTTCACGCGCCGACTTGCCGAGAACGGCGCGGCCGCCAACGAGCTGCAGGTAGGCCCGATTGGCGAATTCGAAAACATGGTCGGGCCCGCGCAGGATGCACATGAAGCCAGGGGCCTGCTCGAACATCTTCTTCTGTCGCTCGTTCTCGTAGCGGCGCTGCGCGGCTTCGTCGATCAGTCGATCATTGAGCTGCAGCAGCTCCTCCCGATGGAGATGCGTCTGCGTCACGTCGTTGCAGATGACCAGAACGCCGCCGATGCGATCGCCGTCCGGGATGGCGCTGTAACCGTAGGTCCACCAGACATCTTCGCGGCGGCCGTGACGCGTCACCGGTACGAGCTGGTCCTCATGCCAGGTTGCCGATCCACCCTGCATGACCGATTCGATCTGCGGACCGATGATCGGCCAGATTTCTTCCCAGCAGGAGCGGCCAGGCTGGCCCAGTGCGGACGGATGGCGCTCCGGCCCCATCGTGCGGCGATAGGCATCGTTGTAGAACTGGATGAGATCGGGGCCCCACCAGACGAACATCGGGTGATTCGAAGCAAGCACGATGCCGACGACGGTCTTCAGCGATTCCGGCCATTGCCCTGGTGCTCCCAACGCCGTCGAGGCCCAGTCGAACGCCCATGTTCGCGCCGCCATTTCGCCGGACGTATCGCTGTCGTCAGCGGAGAGTCGCACGCGGTTTCCCATGATCGATCAGGCAGCCAAAGCTCGACATCCCATCCCCCGCAAACCAGCGTTCCGGCGCATGCATTTAGCACAGTCGGCACAATGGCGGGATGAATTGCGCCCTCCCGGCCGAGTGCCTTCGGCCGTCGCGCAGGCGATTTCAGCGGGTCACGGTTCTGGCTTGTGTCCCGGTGGAACCAGCGTCAACTCAGGTCTTCCCGCTCGGCGTAAGCCGGCGTTGACCGCTGGCAGATCGGACGCAAGCAACTGCTGCCACTGGGCGAGGGTCGGGTCCAGCAGCGCGACCAGCGTCCGGTAACCGTTGCGTGCATCGACAGACGGCGCGGCATCCGCGTCGTCGGTGGCGTTCGCCAGTTTGCCCAGTGCCTGCGCAAGAAACGCGAACGAGTGCGTATTGTCTGGCGGCAGGAGTCCGGCATTACCCGGATTGGATACATCGACGATTCCGGCGATGTCGACCACTTTCGCATCGAGCGTGCGCAGTGGATCGTCCGTCCCGGTCGCAGGAGACTTGCGGGCAGCTCGTATTGCGTCATGCAGTTGGCTCGCGGCGACCTGCGCCGAGGCCAGGCGCTCCTGCGCTGCTTCGACGGCGCGGGCAAGTTCGAACTGCTGCGCAAAAGCACTGGGGGCCAAGTGGACCCTCGGGTCGGCAACCACGGTCAAAGGCTGCTTGAACGACGTGCCGTCGACCGTCAGTTCCACGACATAGCGACCTGGTGGCGCCAGCACACCATCGGCGAACGCATTGCCACCTGACGAGGCGGGCAATGCCGCGTAATGCAATGGCCAGACGAACCGGTGCAGCCCCGGCGTTGTCGCCAGCACCGACGGAGCGGTAAACCACTCCGGCGCAATCCCGGCCGTGTCGGGCTCGTACGCGGGTGGCACATCAGCGCTGGAATAGCGTCGCACCAGTTGCCCCGCATCGTTGAAGATCGCCAGTTGCACGGGCTGTTTCGGCGTAGCGGCCAGACGGTAGTCCAGGCGCGCACCAAACGCGGGATTGACGGCGGTCGGCTCGTCTTTCGGCAACGGCGTACCGGTAAAGCCCGCAGGACGCACACGGATCGCCACGGCAGGTGCAAACAGGCGCGTGCTGTCGTGCGACGTCTCCATTGCGATCTGCCGCAGCGACGAGACGTCGTCGAGCACCCAGAAGCCACGGCCATGCGTGGCAATGACGACGTCATCGCCGTGCACGTCAATGTCGCGCACCGACGTGCTCGGCAGGTTCATCTGCAGTGGCTGCCAGTGATCGCCGTCGGTGAAGGAGACATACGCACCGAGTTCGGTCGCCGCATACAGCAGGCCGCGTTGCCTGGGGTCTTCCCGGACGGCATTGGCGAAATCGCCATTGCGGATTCCATCGACGATCAATGTCCAGGTCCTGCCGCCATCGCGGGTGCGATACAGATAC
>JAQGOI010000257.1 GCA_028293685.1 Lysobacteraceae bacterium
ATCGGCCGCTGGCAACAGGTTCACGCCCAATGGGGCGCCGCCGGTCCCGGCGATGTCGACACCGGCCAGGGTCGTGGCCAATGGCCCCAGGCCTGCCAGCGCCACATCGAAACCGGCACGAGGGACGACGACCAGTTCGACATCGGCCTGACCGTCCGCCCGACGTCCGAGCAGCACGGCATCGAATACGACTTCGCTGGCCTGGAACGGCGTCTGCCGCTCGATTTCGAAGCGCAACACGTCGCGCAGGCGCTCCACGGCCGCGGCCGGCACCAGCATCCGCCGACGCAGCCCCTGGTTGGCGGGGAGCACCAGCCAGCGCGGCAGGTCGACCGTCTGCGAACCCAGCACGGTGGCCAGCGGGTCGGTGGTGACGTCGGGCTCGGGCAGTGGCAACCGGCCGAGATCGACGATCTCGCCGACGCGGTCCAGCCGCAGTTCGACGGCTTCGGCGTCGCTCGTCAACAGCAGGCGGTCGCGCGCCCAGCCGAACAGCGCCTGCCAGCGGACCGGCAACCACGCAGCCAGCGCCGTCCGCCACCAGGCGAACAGTCCGCCAGCGCCCAGTCCGATTTTTGCCCCGTACGCGCCGAGGCTGTCGCGCAGGATCATCGCGCTGTCGTCCCTTCTTCCCAGTCCAGCGCCGTGTATGCGGAGCCCGGCGCGCCGTTGCCGCCGGTACGAACCACGCCCGTGATTGCGGCGGTGCGGCCTTCAACAAGACGGGCCACGCTCTGGATACTATACGTGCCGCCACCGCCCATGATTCCTCCGGCGCTGCGGCCGCCGGCCGCATCCGTCCGCTGCGCCTGTCGCGCCGCGACCAGTCCCGGACCGTCCAGTCCCATTGCCGTCAGCACCGGCGCGGCTGCGAAGGCCGTGTCCGGGGTCCCCTGTGCGGTGTACACGGTGAGGTAGGGCGCAACGCGGGCGTAAATCGCCGGAGTCATGCCGAGTACCTGTTCGGCTTCGGCGACGGTTTCGAACGGGGCGTCCTTGGCGCCATAGGGCAAGCCGGCAGCGTCGTATTCCGGATCCTCGGCGCCGCCCTGGGGCTGGGTGAGCGAGTCGGCGTCGCGCCAGTCGACCATGGCCGATGCCAGTCGCGTCGCCTGTTCGGCTGGCACGCCAACGGCGCGGAACAATCCGGCCAGCAGGCCGGGGTCGGCGGTATTGATGTCGACTTTTCCCTGTTCGTCGGTGACCCGTACATCGATCGGGATGCCGCCGTAAATCCAGTGATACGGGCGACCGTCAGGTACCCAGCGGCGGCGAAGGTTGGCGTCGTCCACGCGTACCAGGGCCATTTCAAGTCCGGCGCGCGCGGCTTCGCCGGCGATGGCGCCGCGACTGAGCACACGCTCCTGGAGTCTTTCGATGCGGGCGCTCAACGCAAAGGCGCCGATCAGCGATGCCAGCAACGCAATCAGCCACATCACCAGCAGCAGTGCCGCGCCGCCCTCGGTCGACCTGCGGATCATTGGATGGATCCCGCAATACCCGGCGCGCCACTGGCCGACGGCAGGGCAACCACGATGTCGGGCCAGGCCGGGCCCTGCGCCGGCGTGATGCGGACGGACACCTGCAGCGGCAGCCGGTCGGCTTGCGTCCACCGCTCCTGCCACTCTCCCAGCGCTCCGGTCGCATCGAGTGCCCGGTAACGGAACGCCACGCTCTTGAGCCGCTCGGCCAGCGGCTCGGGCTTGCGTGGATTGTCTTCCGTGATCTGGGTGGAGTTCTGCACCTGGCTGAAAGCCACGTCGAGCGCGAGATGGTCGCGCTCGTCGCCGACGATCGAAATGTCATGGAGGTACGGCCCGCCGCGGCCCAGGTAATCCGGCAGGTCGGCGACGAAACGCATGCGATCGGGGTCGCCGGCAAACAGGATCGGCGTTCCGCCTTGCGGATCCAGCGCGAAGGCAATCGCGCGCGCCGACACGATCCGGGAGCGCAGGAATCCGGAGGTCGCGCGCATGCGTTCGTTGCGCTGCGCCAGCAGTTCGCCCCGGTTGACGGTCGCCGTGGCGGCGCTCAACACCGCGAAGCCAAGCGCGAGCGCCGCAGCAAGCAACGCCGTCGCCAGCAGCACTTCGATCAGGGTGAAGCCGCGCGCGCGAACAGGTGATCGCCGATACAGGCCGTCACGGCGATGCCGGGTGACGCTCATGGCAACGGCTCCGCACCGACGGCCGGCCGACTGAGTCGCAGCGTCTGCATGTCCAGGCGCTGGGCGGCGGATGGCCCCCATTCGATGTGCAATGCCACCTCGAACAGTTGCGCGCCGTCCGCGGTTGCCGCCTGGGTGGCAGAACCGTTGTCGACATACGGACGGATATCGATGGTCCAGCGATAGCGCTCGTTTTCGAAATTGCCTTGCCGCGTCCCTGCGGCCAGCGGCTCGGCGACACCCGTCTGGTCGAGCAGCGATTGCGCAAACAGCGTGGCGCGCCCGGCGCCGTCGGCCCAGTGCACCTGCCGCGAGGCATTGGTCAGGCTGCCCAGCAGCAGGGTCAGCGCCAGCGCCAGCAGCGCGAAAGCGACGATGACTTCGATCAGCGTGTAGCCCCGCGCGCGCCGGCGCGAACTCCTGACGCCCGCGCGCCGCCCGATCATTGGCTGGCCGTGCCGTGGGTGATCTCCACCTGCCCGGTCAACCAGGCGACATTGACCGTCCACATCGCCTTGCCGGAGCTGAGCTGGATGCGCCCCCCGGTCGACGCCCCGTCAGGGAAAAACGCAATGGCGCCTTCACCACCCCGCGGCTGCACTTCGCGTGCGCCGATGAAGGCAATGCCGAGCTTCGGCGGAATGTCGCCGTGCCGGGACTTGGGCGCACGCCATTGGTGCGCATGCGGATCGATCACGAACTGCTGCTGCTTGCCCGTCGCGATCGCCTGGGCGCGGGTGAAACGCAGGTTCGAGGCGATCTGCTTGGCGCTGGCGCCCAACTGCATGCCACGGAAACCGCCGCCCATCGCGGCGGCCGCGAGCACGCTGGCCAGCGCGATGATCGCCATCACCAAAATGATCTCGAGCAGCGTGAAACCCCGCGGAATCGATCTCCGCGTCACCGGATGGCCCAAGCCGTCGGCACGGCCTGCGCGACTCGCCGGCCGGTTGCTGTTGGCCATGACACCGGTCCCGGACCGTTTACTGGTACTTGATGTCGGCGTCGACGCTGGTGCCGCCAGGCTTGCCGTCCTTGCCAAGGCTCACCAGGTCGAACGGCTGGCCGTCGCCGGGCATCGCGTACTGGAACGGATGGTTCCAGGGATCCTTGAGCTCCGCTTCCTTGGAATACGGTCCGAGCCAGCCCGACGAGTTGCCCGGCGCGGTGACCAGCTCATCGAGCGACGCGGGCAGGTTGCCGGTGTCGTTCTCGAACTGCTGCACTTTCTCGGCGAGCGTCTGCACCTGCGCCTTGGCCAGGTTGACCTTGGCGCGATCGCCGCCGCCCAGGATGCGCGTGGCGGCAAACGCCACGATGCCGCCGATCAGCACGACGACGAGGATGATTTCGATGAGGCTGAAACCGCCTTGTGCAGCGCGGCCGGGCGAACGGGTCAGGGAACGGGATGCTTTCATCTTCAGCCTATGACGTTGGTGAGGTCGTAAATCGGAGTCAGCACGGACAGGATGACGATGCCGACGATGCCCGCCAGCAGCAACGTGATCACCGGCACCAGCGCGGCGAGCATGCGATCCATCGCCAGCGATGTCTCCTGCTCGAAGGTATCGGCCGTACGCAGCAGCATGACATCCAGCGCGCCGGACTCCTCGCCGACCTGGATCATCTGCAACGCCAGCCGCGGAAAACGCTTGCCCTTGGCCAGCGCGGCGGACAGGCCGATGCCGTTCTTGACGTCGTCCGCCGCAGCTTCGACCGTGTCGGCGAGCGATCGGTTCCCCAGGACGGTGCGGCCGATGCCCAGGGCCGTCAGCAGCGGCACGCCGTTCTTGAGCAGCGTCCCCAGGGTCCGGGCCAGGCGTGCAGTCTCGAGTTTGGCGATCAGCGGTCCGAAGAATTTCTGCCGCAGGATCCATTCGTCGAAACGGGCGCGAAATGCGGGGTTGCGACGCTTGCGATCCAGCCACCAGCCCAGCAGCGCCGGGATCGCCAGCAGCACGAACCACCAGTTGCGCACCAGCAGGCCGATGCCCAGGACAATTTTCGTGAACCACGGCAGTGGCGCATCGAGGCTGTCGTACATCGCAGAAAACTGCGGCACGACGAAGCCGAGCAGGAACAACAGCGACAGGCTCACCATCACCAGCAGGATGGCGGGATAGATCATCGCGTTGATCACGCGCCCCCGCATCGCGCGACTGCGCTCCAGGTAATCGGCCAGCCGCAGCAACGTCTCGTGCATGCTGCCGCCGGCCTCACCTGCGCGCACCATGTTGATGTACAGCCGCGAAAAGACGCCATGCTGGCGCTCGAGCGCCGTCGACAGCGACGTGCCTCCGCGCACGGCATCGCGCACATCGGTAAGCGTGCGACGCGCGGCTTCGTCCTCGGGCAAATCCAGCAGGATGGTGAGCGCGCGATCCAGTGGCTGACCGGCGCCGAGCAACGTCGCCAACTGCTGGGTGAACTGCACCAGGCGTTCGCCCGCGAATGGCTTGGGCTTGAGCAGCGCGCGCCACGCCGACTCACCACCGCCATCGCTGGCCAGCCGTGCCTCGACCGGCAGGTGTCCCTGCTCCTGCAGGCGCAGCACGACCTCGCCGTCGCTGACGGCTTCCATCTGGCCGTCGAGCATTTCGCCGCGGGAGTTGAGCGCTTTGTAGCGATAGAGGGGCATCAGCGACGGGAATCGGGATTCGGAAATCGGGAATCGCAAGGGCGGCTGCCATCATGAATTGCCAAATACCGGTCATCGAGCAGGCGGCTTGCAACACGCGATTGCGCCGTGCCGATTCGCGACTCCCGATTCTCCATTCCCGGCTTCATGCGTCTTCGGTCACGCGCAGCACTTCCTCGATCGTCGTTACTCCGGCCAGCGCCTTGACGATGCCGTCCTCGTACATCGTGCGCATGCCCGCGTTGCGCGCGAGTTGCTCGATCTCGCCCATGCCGGCGTGGCGCATGATCGCGCGTCGCAATTCATCGTTCATCACCATGAATTCCATGATGGTGGTGCGGCCCTGGTAACCGGTCGGCGCAATCGCGGAACCGCGCGGGCGATACAGGAAGACATCGCCTTCGGGTTGGTAGCGGCGCAGGTCGAACTTGGCAATTTCCTCGGGCGATGCCGGATATCGCTCCGCATGTGTCGGCTCCAGGCGCCGCACCAGACGCTGCGCGAGGATGCCGTTGAT
>JAQGOI010000292.1 GCA_028293685.1 Lysobacteraceae bacterium
CAACCCCTGACGCAGCCCCCACAGCACGACGAGATGCTGTTCATCGTCCAGCACCAGGTATCGGAGTTGTGGATCAAGCTGCTGGTCCACGAGCTGCGTGCGGCCATCGCTCACCTGCAGCGCGATGAACTCGGGCCCTGCCAGAAGATCTTTGCGCGCTGCAAGACCGTACTCAAGCAACTGACCGAAATGTGGTCGGTACTCGAGACGCTGACGCCGTCGGAATACATGAAGTTCCGGCCGATCCTGGGGCCGTCGTCAGGTTTCCAGTCGGTGCAGTACCGCACGATGGAATTCCTGCTCGGCAACAAGAATGCGGCCATGCTCAAGGTCTTCGCGCATGATCCGGAGGGATGCGCGGTGCTGCGCGACGCCCTCGATGCGCCGAGCCTGTACGACGAGGCCCTGCGTTTTCTCGCACGCCGCGGCCACGCGATACCGGCCGGGTGGCTCGAGCGGGACTGGTCTCGGCCGCATACGTTCGACCCGGCGCTGATTCCGGTCCTGGAACGCGTGTATGCCGACAGCGATACGCACTGGGTCGAATACCAGCTGTGCGAAGACCTGGTCGACCTGGAAACGCAGTTCCAGCTGTGGCGCTTCCGGCACATGCGCACGGTGATGCGCATCATCGGGTTCAAGCGCGGCACCGGCGGTTCCAGCGGAGTCGGCTTCCTCAAGCAGGCGTTGGAACTGACGTTTTTTCCGGAGCTGTTCGAGGTGCGCACGGTGATCGGCGCCACACCACCGGACTGACGATCCACGACAGACGGCGGGCACCGCCCCGGCCTGTCAACGGATGTCAGTGTGCTTCCTGCGTGGCGTCGATATCGCCATGCGTGCGATTGAAGCGCCCGATTGCCGCGATCGCGGCGGCAACCGCAGCACATTCGGCGGAGCTCAGGCGCGGGTCCCATATATCGAAAATCAGCACGACACGATCCTCGGTCGCGTCGTTCCACGCCTCGTGCACGAACGAGTCATCGAAAATCAGGCATCGACCCTCGGCCCATGCGCGTGCCTCGTCGCCCACGTTGAGCGCTCCGCAATCCGCAGGCACGGTCAGCGGGAGATGCACCGTCAGCCGTCCGTTCATGACACCCGTGTGAGGCGGGATCCGGGTGCCTGCCTTCAATAGCGAGAACACCACTTCGGGCGAATGGTCCAAAATGCGCATGATCGGGATCGACTCCAGTGCCGCGACCGTGCGCGGGCAGCGTCGGCAGTGCGCATCGATGCGTTCGCCATGGCGGAACAGGTGGTACGAACTCCAGCGCGACGACCGGTTCAAATCGCGCCAGACCGGCGCAGCCGGCGCATCGGCCGGCATGTCGACATAAGGCGAGAGTGCGGATTCATCAGCCAGTACCGCGCGCAGCTCCTCGCGGATGGCCGCCGTGTGTTGCTCGATGTCGGCCAAGAACGGGAAATCCCGGCGCTTGAACCAGGCGCGAGGTTCCAGGCCCGGAATCAGCATGAATGTCGGCCGCTGCAGCGGATGCTGCCATTGCAGGTCAGCATCGCCGAGGCAGATGTCGACGGCATGTTCGATGCGCACCAGCGCCGGACTGCCGTGAACCGATGCGACGGGAGCGAGCGCTTTGGCAACGGCCTGCCGGCGCGCCTGATGGACGACATCGCTGGCGTGCTGCAGCCGCTGTTGCGTGTCCTTGGAGAGGCTGCCCGACGCATCCAGCTGTCCCCGCTGTTCGGCAAGCGCCAGTGCGCGCACATAAGTACGGATGGCAGCGTCTGTCGTATCCAGCGCTTCCTCCTGCGCCGCCTGGAACAACAGCGCAACGAGCGACTGCCGGTCGACGGCCTGGGCCTGGGCAAACGCGTCGCGCGCACGCGCCGGTTCGCCCAGTGCTTCCAACGCGCATCCCGCGAGAAAGTGAAGCTTGGCGGTAGCGGAGTTCTCCAGTCCCTGCGTGGCCAGTGCGAGCGCGCGCTGTGGATCGCCGACGTCCAGCGCGCGCGTGACCAGGAACTGCAGGGCTCCAGCTTGCGTTGCATCCATCGCCAGGATGCTCGTGCACATCTGCTCGGCCACGGCCATGTCACCGCGCCGTGCGGCGTCCTGCGCCAACCGTAGCAAATGGGAAACGACAGGGTCTGCGCTTCTCGTTGTGGATGCGTCGGACATCACGATCCACCTCCGGCCAATGCGCGGCTGATTGTCAGGGACCACTAGTGCCAACTCAACCGACCTCGACGACCGGAGTCGCCGGCGTCGCGTTGTCGCGATTTCCCAGCGGCGCCGATGCACTTTGCTGCGTTGCACCATCACTTCGCGTTTGACGACCCGCGTTGCGGCGGGCGATCCTCCGGCCAGCTGCGGTTCTCGCACGCGCCATCCAACCAGGGGAATCCATGAATACCCACGTTCCGTCGAACGCCGCAGAGCCGATGGGTCCGCCATTGCAGGGCGCGCCATCCGGGCCGGCGTCACCGCCGGACTTCCCGCAGACCCTGGGACATCCGCGTCCACTGTGGATGCTGTTCATGTCGGAGTTCTGGGAGCGTTTCGCGTTCTATGGAATCCGCTGGGCCATGGTCCTGTACGTCGTCGCCCAGTTTCATGGCGGCGACGCCAGCGGCGAGAAGCCCGCCAGCGAACTCTACGGCGCCTATCTGGCGCTGGTGTATGCCGGTGCGATCTTCGGCGGCTATGTGGCGGACAAGCTGATCGGGTTCCAGCGCTCGATCCTGCTGGGGGCCATGGTCATGGCGGCAGGATTGTTCATGCTCGCGTTGCCCACCGAGGCAATGTTCAAGCTCGGCCTGGCGACGATCATCGTCGGCAACGGCCTGTTCAAGCCGATCATCTCAACGCTGGCGGGCAAGCTCTATGCGCAGGGCGACGTACGCCGTGACTCCGGGTTCACGATCTTCTACATGGGCATCAACCTGGGCGCATTGCTGGCGCCGCTGATCACCCAGTACCTGGCCAAGAAAATCTTCGGCATCGAGGATATGCCGGCGTACAAGATCGTGTTCATCTCCGCCGGCGTCGGCATGCTGCTGAGCCTGGTGTGGTTCTGGTTCGGCCGCCGCCAGCTCAAAGGCATCGGCCTGCCGGCCGCGCACCAGACCGGCCTGCGCAACGTCAGCCTCGTGCTCGTGTTGGGCCTGATCCTCGGCATCCCCCTGTTCTACGCGCTGCTGACCATCGATTCCTCGCTACTGCAGTACATCCTGATGGCCTTGTTCATCATCCCGGCGGTCATGCTGTTCCGGGAGGGCGCCGTCGAGGGCACGGTATCGCGCGACAAGGTTTCCGCGATGTTGATCATCTTTGTCTTCAACGTTTTGTTCTGGATGTTCTTCGAACAGGCCGGCAGCTCCTTCAACTTTCTCGCCGAAAAGATTGTCAACCGAGACATCGGTTTCGTCGGGCTATTCCAGGCCCTGGCGGGAACGAGCGATTTTCCCGTGTCCTGGTTCCAGTCGGTGAACTCGGTGGCGATCATCGTGCTGGCCCCGATCATGGCCTGGCTGTGGATCAAGATGGGCCGCAACAATCCGATCATTCCGCGAAAGTTCGGCCTGGGCCTGATATTCAATGGCCTGGCATTCCTGCTGCTGATGGTGGCGCTCTCGAGCATGGTCGATGCCAACGGCAAGATCCCCTTCTGGACCTTGTTCATGGTCTATGTCATCCAGTCGGTCGGCGAGTTGTGCCTGTCTCCGATCGGCCTGTCGATGACGACCAAACTGGCCCCTGCGCGGCTCGGCGGCCTTGCGATGGGTTGCTGGTTCCTCTCGATCGCGATCGGCAACAACCTGGCCGGCATTTTCGCCGGAATGGTCAGCGGTACCGAGGGCATGTCCGTCGCTTCCGCCCACTCCGGCTACACGTTCGGATTCGCGGCGCTCGTAGGCTCGGGCGTGCTGCTGTTCCTGGTTGCCCCGCTGATCAACCGGCTGATGCATGGTGTGAAGTAACGGACCTGGCGGCGCACTGCGCGCCGCCTTGTGTCGTCAGTGTCGTCGGCTGACGGCGATGCGTCGCCGCCCGGCGCAACGTTGTCGTCAGGCCGAGTGCACGCCGTCGATTTCCACGCAGAGTTCGTGCCGGCAGATCGCGGCGTGCAGCACGATGTAAGGCACCTGGGTACCGAAACGCGCCTGCATCGCACCCGCGACGAGTTCCAGGTCGCCGCGATCGCGGACATAGACCTTGAGCCGCGTGCCCGCGCCGAACGTGGCCGGCAATGCGGGCTGCGATTGGCGTGCAGCGCCGAGCAGGCTGTCGAAATTCGCGAATGTCTCGTCCATCTGCGCCATCAGGGCATCGGCGTGCTGCGATGCGTGCCCGACGACGCTCGCCGTGCCTGACAGCAGCAACGGCAGGCGTTGTGCGGTCGGCGGCAACATGGCGCGTGCGAAGCTCGGCGGCTGCGGTCCGTAGGCGCGCGGATAGCGGTACGCGCTGATCTGTCGCGGATTCTCGACCGGCGTCCCGGGCGCCGCTGCGGAGAGCCAGTAGATCTGCAGGACACGCGCATCGTCGCAGCGACCGATCGCGGTTGCCGCCGGCAACATGGTCGGATCAAACGCGCCCAGGCCGCGCGCCCGACCGATGCAGAACTGACGATAGCGCTCGGCATCGCCATCGCCCTGCGTGATCGCGTCCAGGTAGTTCCAGATCCGCAACAGGTGTGGCGTCGCGCTGGCCTGTACAAAGTGCGTCAACCGCTCGTACGCGTGCGCGGCGGCGGCGACAAGTCCGTCCGCGTCTTCCGCGACTTCGATCGCCCCGAACGCGAGTTCACCGTTGCTGGCCCACGCGATCTCGCCATCGCGGCCATGCTCCACGGGTTCACCGGTCCGCCAGACTTCATACGGTGCCACGCCGGCGTGCGGCTGCAATGGGACATGCAGGTACCGTGGGTCGTCAAAATGGTGTGGCGCCGCGTCGCCAAAACCCAACACCGCCAGCGTATCGGCCGGCGCCAGCAGCGTGGCGGGCGAATCGGCATGGACATAGTCGACTTTCAGCAGCGGCGCGCCGTGCCCTGCTTCGGCCGGACGATTCACGGATTGCCGGCCTGCAGCGTGTCGCCGGCGAAGGCCTGCCGGACCTGCCGTCGGCGCTGCCACCATCCGCGCAGCGCCTGCGGGGCAAGCTGCACCGCGGTCATCGCATACACCAGGCGGAACAGGCGCAGTTTGCGCAGCACGACGCGGTTGTCGAAGACGTCCCCTGCGAGCATCGAGATCACGGCCGACTCCAGCTGCCAGTCGTTGCGCGGGTTGGCGAACAGGTGCTCCATCACCGGCGTGTTGAATCGATAGATGAACCACGAAAAGTGCTTCAGTCCACGTCGCAACCGCGCATCCATCGCCTGCTGCAGCCGGGGTTCCTGCGATGGGTCGCGCAGCGCGCCGTCGACGACATCGGCCGCCTGTTCGCCGCTGTTCATCCCCAGGTAGACACCCGAGGAAAACACGGGGTCGACGAACGCGAACGCATCGCCGACCATGACCCAGCCGGGGCCTGTCATCCGCCTGCAGGTGTACGAATAGTTCCCGGTGACGTGCACGGGGCCGACGCGATCGGCGTGCTGCATGCGTTTGCTGACCGACGGCGTACCGAGCAGGGTCTGCATCAGGAACGTCTCATTGTCGCCGCGGCGTTGCCGGATGTACTCGGGCCAGCACACCGCGCCGACGCTCATGACGTCGTCCGGCAGCGGTATCAGCCACATCCAGCCATGGGCGAAGCGCTCGACGGTGATGTTGCCGGCGTCGGGGCCCGGTCGACGCGTGACGCCCCTGAAATGGCTGAAGATGGCCGCCGACTGGTGCAGGTCGTTTTTGGCCTTCAGCTTGAGCTTACTGCCAAGAAACGTGTCGCGACCGCTGGCGTCGACCACATAGCGAGGCCGGAACGCGAGCGCGGAACCATCGGCGGCGCGTGCGTGCACGAGCGACGGACGCCCGTCATCGCCCAATTCCATCCGCTCCACCGTCACATGCTCGCGCGCGTCGACGCCGTTGGCCAAGGCATGCTTGAACAACAACTGGTCGAAGTCCTCGCGCTTGACCTGATAGGCGTGCGTGAACTTGGGGTCGATCGCCCGACTGAAATGGAAGACGTTGGTGCGTTCGGCATCGCCCTGCAGCGGGAAGTCCGCGCCCGGCTTGAATACCCCGATCCCGCGCACCTGTTCCAGCACGCCCAGGCGCTCGAGGATCGGCAGGTTCATCGGCAGCAGCGACTCACCGATGTGGAACCGTGGATGCGCCGATTTTTCCAGCAGCGTGACCTTCCAGCCCTTTCGCGCCAGCAATGTCGCCGTGGTGGTGCCCGCCGGGCCGCCGCCGATCACCAGCACATCGGTTTCGCAGACGGGTGCGGGCGCCGGGCTTGTGGGCGTTGGAATGGCCGACATCTCTACCCGTTCGCTCATGACTCGGTGCACCCATTTGCCTGCGCGGAGTCGCGCATGATACCGGCGCGGCGCGTGGCATGAACGCGGCGCAGTTGCGCCGCGGCCCGCGATGCCGGATCGTGGCGGCCTTCAATCGACCCGGAACATCCATGTCTGACCAGACCGCCGCCGAACATGAACTGGCCGAACTGCTGGTCGAAAGCCTGAATCTGGAAGATACGCGGCCCGGCGACATCGATCCCGAAGCGGCGTTGTTCAACGCCGGCCTGGGCCTGGACTCGATCGACGCGCTGGAGTTGGCCCTGGCGATCAGCAAGCGCTACGGGTTCCAGCTGCGTTCGGACAACGAAGACAATCGTCAGATTTTCGCTTCACTGCGCGCGCTGGCCGCGCATGTCCAGCAGCACAAGACCTCTTGAGCTGGCCTCGGGCGCGCGAACGCCGCGCGTGCTGAGCCCCCGTCATGCCGGTGCGCTGCGACTGCTGCTCGTGGCCGGTTACCTGCTGCTCGCTCATTTCGCCGACGCCCGGCACGACGGCGTTCTGGCGGCGCTCGCGATGGGTGCGTTGATCGCGGTGGTGATGCTGCGTGCGCTGCTGTCGCGCCGCGCCTGGGCGTGGGCAACGCTGGTGGCTTGCACGCTCGTGCTGGTCGCGATGGCGCAGTCGCGCTTTGCCCTGCTGCCATTGCTGCTGGTGCCGGTCCTGCTGATTGGCTTGGCCGCCTACGGGTTCGGCCACACCTTATTCAACGGCCGCGTGCCCCTGATCACACGGATGGTGGCCGGGCTGGAAGCGGTTCCCGCTTCGGAACTGGAACCGGAGTTGCGCCGTTATGCGCGCAGGCTGACCGCCGCGTGGACCGTCCTGCTGGTCGTCCTGACTCTGCTCAGCCTGGTGCTGGCCTGCCTCGCACCGCACGGACTGCTGGCGGACTTCTCCATCGAGTCGCCCGTCGTGGTGCCGCCAACGGCCATCCGGCTGGCAGGCGTGTTCAACCTGACGATCATGTGCGGGTTCTTCCTGGTCGAATTCGCGTATCGCAAGCGCCGGTTCCCCGGCCGCTACCACAGCCTGCTGGATTTCCTGCAGCGCATGGGTCGACTGGGCCCCGATTTCTGGCGCAACGTGATGCATTAGAAGCGGCGCCCGACCCCCGAGGTCGGTTCAGGCTTGCGGCGTTACGGTGTCCCGCGCATGCTTTGCGGCTACAGGGGCTGTTTTCACGCAATGCAGTTTTCGATTCCCGCGACCCATCCGAGCCTGCCTGGGCATTTCCCGGGTCGTCCCATCGTGCCCGGCGTGCTGATCCTGGAGCGCGTCATCGACGCCATTGAAGCCGCGCAAGGGCCACTGGGCACCCTGCGACTGCCGCAGGTCAAGTTCGTGCAACCGCTGCTGCCCGGCGAGATTGCCGAAGTGAGCCTGGCCGAGGTGAGCTTGGCCGAAATGAGCGGGGGGGACGTGGTCCTGGACGGCGTCGCCCAGCGCTGGCGTTTCCGCGTCACGCGTGGCG
>JAQGOI010000294.1 GCA_028293685.1 Lysobacteraceae bacterium
GGCGCCAGTTATTTCGGCAGCCACGACTCGTTCGCGATGATTCGCGGCGGCCATATCGACCTCGCGATCCTGGGCGCGATGCAGGTCACCGATCGCGGCGACCTCGCCAACTGGATGGTCCCGGGCAAGATGGTCAAGGGCATGGGCGGCGCCATGGACCTGGTGGCGGGAGTCAAACGCGTCGTCGTGCTGATGGAGCACACCGCCAAGAACGGCGAGCACAAGATCCTGCCCGAATGCACCTTGCCGCTGACCGGCGTCGGCGTCGTCAATCGAATCATCACCGACCTGGCGGTGCTCGACGTGACCGCCGCTGGCCTACGGCTGATCGAGACGGCCCCTGGCGTAAGCCTGGAGGAGCTGGCCGACAAGACCGGGGCAGGTTTTCACCAATGAATGGACGTCCATAGCCGGCTCTGTGATTGCACGACGCGGACAGGGTTTGCGGCCACCACCAGAGTCGAGCACAACCGTCGACATTGCGCTTAACCCCAGGTTTCGCCAGCGCCAACGGCGGGAAGTCGGGTGCTGTCACTCCCTGAACTATCTGGTCACCTCGCCAAACGCGGCCTACGTCAACAGCCAGGTCAGTGCCTGGGTCCTCGATCGCAACGACGGAAGTGCCTCACCCGGCGCAACCGAAAAAATGAGGCCCCCTTTGTCGACTTGCCCATCGGAATAGCCAGTGCTGGAGGGGTAGAGGCCTCAGACAAACACGGGAGTCGTCACACCGCATTGATGTTAATGAACTTGGTCGGATTCTTAAAGGAACTTTCCAACGGATGGTTCGCAAGCGTCCTGAAATGGGGTAAAACTACCGCGGGGCCAACCGCCTCCGGCTCGCGTTCCATTGGCGCGGGACTCATTCATTCACATGCAAGGGGAAGGATTTTGAATACTGCTATGAAACTGGGCCTGCTGGCCACTGGTCTCGGATTGGTCATGAATGCATCGAATGCCCGCGCTGCCGTGGTCACCCATGAATTTGACGGTAACTCCGTGAACTACTGCCAGGCCTTCACTCCGGGCCCCTCGAACACGATCCGCAACCGAGTTCTCGGCGCCGAGAATGTCGGCAGCGCCACGATCAATGTGGCTTGCGACTGGCACTCGATGTACAACGGCACAGGGTCGGATCCGTCCGATCTGTATGTCTATTTCTCCAACAACAATGCCAGCGGCACGATTTCCGTCAGCTGCAGCTTGTTGACTGGCTACCAGACCCAGGGCGGCGCCAATCAGTACCTCGTCACCAAGACGTTTGACGTCGTCGCCGGCACGCAGTCGCAGCTGCATTTCAGTGGCGCGGACAACCCGGATCCGGCTGGTCCGTCGGCCACCTTCAACAATGACCTGATCGGTATCAACTGCTCACTGCCCCATGGCGGCGTGATCAACGATACGTATCTGGTCTGGAGCATGGACAACGGCGTCTAACAACCCCGTTTTTACGGCACAATCGCCAGGTGGTCGCGACGTTCGCGCCACCTGGTTTTTTTTGGCTTGATGTCCGGAGAATTTCAATGCGCTGGTTGGTCGTAGCCCTGGTTGCCATACTCATCGTGTCCGTGACCTGGTGGAAGATCAGTTCCCGATCGGACGCACCTGTGACGCCGGCGCCAGTGACCGATACGGTGCCTTCTGTCGAGACGACCGAGAGGGCATTCACGCATCACTCGGCCCTGCCGGACGTGTCCGATCCGGGCCAGGCCATCCAGGCGCGTCGCGATGTCGCCCGCGCGCAATCCGTCAAGGCCGTGGACGCGGGTCGAAACCGGTTGGTAGCGCAGTTCCAGGGCGAAAAAGTGGATGGTGGATGGGCAACCGCGCGGGAGCAGAGCCTGACGCAACATTCGACGTCGCCGCAGATCGCCGATTTGAAGGCCGAACCGAAAAACATGACCAGCCAGTGCCGGTCGTCCACCTGTCGCATCACCGCCGACTTTGCTAACCCCTCGACGGCCGAGGATTGGGTCACCCTTTTCCTGACCAATCCGGGGACGAATCTGTCCCACGCGTCCTTTCAGACGACGCCCAACGCGGACGGCACCGTGCATATCGAAATCTACGGGCTCGCCAAATAGCCGATTGTCGGCACGGGCCATCCGTGCGCCCCACCGGCTTGCGACGTTGAAGCCGCGGTCGAATGATCAACCGCTGAAGCTTGTACCGGCATTGCATCCATCGGCGGGCCGACGCGGAAACGCTCCTCAGGAACGCTGGATCACCTCACCGGCAACCACCACGTGGGTGATGCGGCTTCCATTCCAGTGGTAATACAGGTGCTCGGCCTGACGGGCCGGCCCGATGAGGTCCGGATAGAACGCGGCGATACAGTGCCCGCTGCTGCGGCGAACGCTGTCGTAGACGATGCCATCGCTGCCGGCGTTGCGCAGTTCTACCGCGGCGCGCTGGCTTGCCACATAGCTGTCCGGATCGTGCAGCTCGGGCCAGCCACCGCGGATGTCGTTGAAATTCCCGGCGATATCGGCGAGATAGCAGCGCATTTCCAGGGCGCACGGCGGTTCGGCGGTTCTTGCCAGCAGCCTCTCGCGGTGAAAGGTCGTTTCCGCAATCGCCGTGTCGCGTTCCTGCGCGGCGTAATAGACGCCGAACGACCCCGGGGAAAAGCGCGAGCCTTCGGGATTGAGATGAGTGAAGGCGGCCATGATCGGCGTCGTGCCCGGGCCGCGGATGCGACGCGCCGACGGGACCAGCTGGATCTCGCCCAGTTGATCGCGCAACCGCGGATTGGTCATACCTTCCAGCTCGTAGAGTGCCGGCAAGTCTTCGGGGCTGGCGATCACGTCGAACAGTCCGGTCGGCGGGAAGCGACTGGAGACGATCCGGTACGACGGTCGCCAATCGACTTTTGCGACCGGCGGAGGTGGGATCAACTCCAGCCCCGTTGTGCGTCGAGGTACTGACGCACCACGAACAGGTCGGCAACCTGGCCGGCCAGCATCCGCTCCAGCGCGCTGCCGCCGCCGAACAAGGGCGCCAGGTTGGGCCGCTTGACCCAGCCGTCGGCCTGTCCGGCGTTCGGAAAGAGGATATGCAACGCCTTGTAGATGCCCAGCAGGTAGCTGATGCGTTCCAGGACATCCTGCGGCACCGGTCCTGCCTGCTCGCGCTTCCAGCGGAAATAGGTGGAACGCCCGGGGCTGCCCAGCAGCCGCCGCTCCTGGTCGGTGCTCAGCTCCCAGCGCCCCGTGATCTGGAAGAACGCCCGCAGCGCAGGGCCGGCCAGGTCACGGCGGGAAGGAACAACCGCTTGAGGGATCGCGTCCATGGAAGTTCCATCCACGATGATCGACACGAATGTAGTCCCGATCGGGACTTATTTCAAGCCACGCCGCCGCACCGACCGTTGGCCGCAGCCAGGTCATGTTCTTTGGGCCTCGATCCCGGCATGGCTACCCTGGGCGGACTCCGCGTTCTCGATGCTCCCTCGGTGTCATGCCGGTAGGGATCGAAAACGACCTTGACCGTTTCGACGCCATCGACGGCAAAACCCGACGTCGCCTGCTTCACGCCCCTGACGTGCTCGAACACGCCTTCCACGCCCCAGAAACAACCGCCGGCGAAGTAGGCCGACTGGTCGCGTTCCGTGTTCGGCGGGCCCTTCACGATCGGTGCCGGCAGTATCGAAGCCGCGTCGCCGGCTGTTGCCGGATGCCACGCCAAAAAGCCGGCGACGATCGCCATCGCAATGGCTTGCCGGCAAAACGAATGCGCGGTGTTGTCTTTGTGCATCGGGTTCCCGCCAGCGTCAACGCAATGTTGCCGTGACATTCAAGCCGATCCCGAAGCGCATGGACAGGACCAATCCGGTGACGCCGCATGGGTCCAATCGGTGTGCGCGATCCAGCACCGACGCGGCGGCGTCATGCCCCTAGCCCATGCGACGGAACACCAGCGTGCCATTGGTGCCGCCGAAGCCGAAACTGTTCGACATCACCGTGTGCAATTGCGCATCGCGACTGTCGCGCAGGATCGGGAAGCCTTCCGCGCGCGGATCGAGCGACTGGATGTTGGCCGAGCCCGCGGTGAATCCGCCCTGCATCATCAGCAGGCAATAGATCGCCTCGTGGACACTGGCCGCTCCGAGCGAGTGTCCGGATAGCGCCTTGGTCGACGACAACGGCGGGATGGTGCTGCCGAATACCTGGCGAACGGCTTCGAGTTCGACGATATCGCCCAGCGGCGTCGACGTTCCGTGCGTATTGAGATAGTCGATCGGTGTCTCGACGCCGGCCATGGCCATCTGCATGCAGCGGACCGCGCCCTCGCCCGAGGGCGCGACCATGTCGACGCCGTCGGACGTCACGCCATAGCCGACCAGTTCGGCATGGATGCGTGCACCCCGCGACCTGGCGTGTTCGTAATCCTCCAGCACCAGCATGCCGCCGCCACCGGCGATGACGAAGCCATCGCGGTCGACGTCGTATGGGCGCGACGCCGTCAGCGGGGTGTCGTTGTGATGCGTGGACAGCGCGCCCATCGCGTCGAACAGGGACGACATTCCCCACGAGGCTTCTTCGCCGCCACCGGCGAACACGATGTCCTGCCTGCCGTGGCGGATCATGTCGGCGGCTGCGCCGATGCAATGCGCGGACGTGGCGCACGCAGCCGAAATCGAATAGCTGACGCCGCGGATGCCGAACGCCGTGGCCAGGGCGGCCGACGTCGTCGATGCCATCGTGCGCGGCACCATGTATGGACCAACCTTGCGCACGCCGCGGTTGCGCAGCAGGTCGCCGCTCTCGATCTGCCAATGCGGCGAGCCGCCGCCGGAACCGGAAATCACGCCGGTGCGCGGGTCATGCAGCTGCTCGTCGGACAAACCGGCGTCGGCCAGCGCATCGCGCATGGCGATGTAGCTGTAGGCCGCCGCGTCGCCCATGAATCGCTTGAGCTTGCGGTCGATCTGCCCTTCCAGGTCGATCTCCGGCACGCCGGCGACCTGGCTGCGCATGCCCAACTGCGCGTACTCGGGGATGAAGCGGATGCCCGGCCGCAAATCACGCAGCGACGTGGTCACGCTCGCCTGGTCGTTGCCAAGGCACGAGACGATGCCCATGCCGGTGACGACAACGCGCTTGTCCGAAACCTGGCTCACTCAAAAACCCTCCGTCGATCTGAACAGTCCCACACGCATGTCATTGGCGACGTAGATTTCGCGGCCGTCGACCGAAGTGCGCCCGTCGGCGATGACCAGCGCCAGCTTGCCGCGCATGACGCGACGGATGTCGATCTCGTAGGTGACGAGTTTTGCATCAGGCATCACTTGGCCGCTGAATTTCACCTGCCCGACGCCCAGCGCGCGACCACGCCCTGGCTCACCCAGCCACGGCAGGTAGAAGCCGGTCAGCTGCCACATCGCATCCACGCCCAGGCAGCCCGGCATCACCGGGTCACCCTCGAAATGGCAGGCGAAGAACCAGAGGTCCGGACGAATGTCGAGTTCGGCGCGGATCACGCCCTTGCCGTTGGCGCCGCCCTGCGTCGATATTTCGGTGATGCGGTCGAACATCAGCATCGGCGGCAGCGGCAGGCGGGCGTTCTCGGGACCGAAGAGGTCGCCGTGGGCGCATGCCAGCAGCTGCGCGTAGTCGAACGAGGAAGGTCGCGTCATCACGTCCATGGAGGCCCCAAAAACGGGAAGTCTTGCACGACCGGGGGTCCACGGGTCGTCATCCGGTGCGGGCAGGGTGTCGAATGCGGTGAACAGGGCTTGTGGGCTGCGGAAAAGGTCCGGTGCGGCCCCCGCGCAGGTCGCGTAGGCTGGTGGCGAACGCGCAACTCCCCGACGGGTGCGTTCCACTTTTTCACCCACGTACACGGAGCCGACGCGCCAGCTTCCGCATGGACATCTTCAAGACCTTCACCATCGAGGCCGCACACCGGCTGCCGAACGTGCCGTCCGGGCACAAGTGCGCGCGCCTGCACGGGCATTCGTTCCGGGTGGAGCTGTGCGTGTCAGGCGAGCCGGATGCACACAGCGGCTGGATCATGGACTTCGCGGAGATCAAGGCGGCTTTCAGACCGCTGTACGAACAACTCGACCACCGCTATCTGAACGAGATCGACGGGCTTGAGAACCCGACCAGTGAGCGCCTGGCGGTCTGGATCTGGGAGCGCCTCAAACCGGGGCTGCCGCTGCTGGACGAGGTTGTCGTCCATGAGACCTGTACTTCGGGCTGCCGGTACCGCGGACGTTAGGCGCTTCCGCGGCGCCTTGGCGCGGCCGTGGACAAGCCCTGAACCCTTTCTGTCCGCCGGGCAAAATCCATGTTGCATTGCAACATAAACCTGATATGGTGCACTGCACAAACCGGCACTCCCTGCCGGACACCGCAGGAAACCCGCCATGAACAACATGAACCAGATCAACGACCAGTTCGCTTCGGCCTCGCGCCAGTTCGCCGACACCGCTGCCCAGATCAACCGTCTGGCGCTGGACAACGCCGGCCAGGTCTTCGGCCTGCAGATGGCGACGATCGAGCAGAACGTCAACGCCGCCCTGTCCTTCTGGGGTGAGCTCAGCGAAGCGCGTGACCTGACCGGCCTCAAGACCGTCTGGCCGCGTGGCATGCAGATCGCCCGCGAGAACATCGAGCGCACCATCAACACCAGCCAGGAAGTCCTCGGCCGCACGTTGAAGGCCAACGAAGCGATCGGTCAGGTCACCAAGGGCCAGTTCGACCGCAGCAGCGCGCAGATGAATGACGCCGCCACCCAGGTCAACGAGCAGGTCAGCAAGGCGGCCAACGCCGTCGCCGACCAGGCCAACCAGCAGTTCAACAAGGCTGCCGGCAAGCAGGGCAAGTAAGTCATCTGAAACTGGTGTCGCAAGACACCGCGCCGCGACTGACTTTGCCTGCGGTGACGCCCGCCGCGCCGCCGCGCGCCTGAAGCCTCACCGTCCGAAACGGTCCAAAGTGTTCTTGAAACCCGGCAGCTTGCGCTGCCGGGTTTTTTTATTGTCCGGAGTGACCCCCGTTTTTCTACTTTCCCGTCAATGGAAGGCCGGGAGGAAAGGGAGTGGGGTCGGCGGTCCGCGTGCCGGGTTGTCCCTCGTCCATCAAAAGAAAGTTGGCGATGGAGATAGGTCTGGCCGGGTGTCAGGTGGATCCCGGCCCTCCCTGGAAGGAGGGCCAGGCAGGCATCAGGCCCGCGGCTTGTCCGGCGACGGCGCATCCATCGAATCGCCCATCATCCTTCGCACCACGGTATAGAACAGCGGAATGAAGAGCAGCCCCAGGAAGGTGGCGAACAACATGCCGCCGATCACGCCCGTCCCGATCGCATGGCGTGCGTTGGCGCCGGCACCCGTCGAAATCGCCAGCGGCAGCACGCCCATGATGAAGGCCATCGACGTCATCAGGATCGGCCGCAATCGCAGCTTTGACGCCTCGACGACCGCCGCGGCCAGCGATTTGCCCGCCAGCCGCTCCTGGATGGCGAACTCGACGATCAGGATCGCATTCTTCGCCGCAAGGCCGATGACGGTGATCAATCCGATCTTGAAGTAGATGTCATTGGGCAGCCCGCGCAGCATCGACAACACGACGGCGCCGAGCACGCCGACCGGCACCACCAGCAGCACCGCGACAGGCACGGTCCAGCTCTCGTACAACGCCGCCAGGCACAGGAACACCACGACGATCGACAGCACCATCAGCAGCGTGCTCTGGCTGCCGGACAGGATCTCCTGGTGCGACTGCCCCGCCCAGTCGTAGCCGAAGCCCGAGGGCAGCTGCTTGTCGACGATGGTCTGCATGGCGTTCATCGCCTCGCCCGAACTATGGCCTGGCGCCTGCGCGCCGACGACCTCGACCGCCGCGAAGCCGTTGTAGCGCGTCAGCGACGGTGGAGCGACGGTCCACTGCGGATGGACCACGTTGTTCAACGGGATCATCGTCGGGACGGCATTGCCGCTGATCCCGTCCTGGGTGTCGACACCAGTGGCCGAAGCGCCGTTGACCGGCGTGTAGAAGTGCGACAGCGAGTCGGGACCGGTGCGGAACGGCGCGTCGGCCTGCATCGTCACCCGCTTCACCCGACCGCCCTGCACGAAATCGTTGACGTACACCGGCGCCAGCATCAGCTGGATCGCGCTGTAGATATCACCGACCGACAATCCCATCGCCTGCGCCTGGACGCGGTCGACGTCGAGCTTGAGCTGCGGCGCATCGGCCAATGAATTGGGACGCACGCCGACCAGCGTCTTGTTCTGGCTGGCCGCGCCCATCAGCGTTCCCAGTGCCTGTCCCAATGCCGCGCGACCCTTGCCGCTGCGGTCCTGCAGGTACATGTCGAAGCCGCCGAACTGCCCCAGGCCGTTCACCGTCGGCAGGTTCAACACGAAGATCTGCGCATCGCGAATCGGGAACAAGGCCATGTTCGCCTTCTGGATGAAGTCGGTCGCGCTGACCTTGCGATCGCTCCAGTCCTTGAGCTTGATGAACGCCATGCCGACGTTCTCACCCTGTCCGACGAAGCTGAAGCCGGCGACCTGCATCATGCCGTCGAAGCCTTCCTGTTTCTGCATCGCCGCGCGCACCTGCTTGAACACCGCATCGGTGCGCCGCAAGGTCGCCCCTGGCGGCAATTGCACGATGGCCAGCGCGTAACCCTGGTCTTCTTCGGGCAGGAAGCTGCCCGGCATGCGCGCGAACAGCCACACGCACAGCACGGCCAGGGCCGCGAAGACGATCATCCAGCGCGGCGCGTGGCGCACGGCGCCGCCGATGTGGCCGACGTAGGTCCGGCTCACGCGACCGTAGATGTTGTTGAACGCACGAAACACCGGATTGCGGCTGTCGTGGTGCGCGCTGGGCTTGAGCAGGCTCGCGCACAGCGCCGGCGTGAAGCCAAGCGCGAGGAACGCCGAAAACACCATCGCCATCGCTATCGTCAGCGCGAACTGCTTGTAGACCGCGCCAGCACTGCCCGCCTGCAATGCGCTCGGTACGAAAACCGCCGCCAGCACGATCGTGATCGCGATCACCGCGCCACTGATCTGGTGCATTGCCTTTCGCGTGGCCTCGTACGGCGAAAGCCCCTCCTCGGTCATGATCCGTTCGACGTTCTCGATCACCACGATCGCATCGTCGACGACGATGCCGATCGCCAGCACCATGCCGAAGAGGCTGAGCTGGTTGATCGTGAAACCGATCAGCTTCATGCCCAGGAACGTGCCGAGCAGCGCGACCGGGATGACCAGCGTCGGGATCAGCGTGGCCCGCAGGTTCTGCAGGAACAGCAGCATCACCAGGAACACCAGCACCATCGCCTCGGCCAGCGTCTTCACCACTTCATTGACGGAAATCCGTACGAAATCCGAACTGTCGTACGGCGAAAACCACTGCACGCCCTGCGGGAAGCTCGGCTGCAGGTCGGCCATCCTCGCCTTGACGGCCGCGGCGACCGCGAGCGCGTTGGCGGCCGGCGCCAGCTGCACGGCGAAACCGGCGGCCGGCTGCCCGTTCCACTGCAGGTCGAAGCCCTGCGCGGATCCGGACAGTTCGACGCGGGCGACGTCCTTCAACCGGACGGTGGCGCCGTTGGGATCGCTGCGCAGCAGGATCTGTTCGAACTGCTCGGGTGTGCTGAAGCGGCCTTCGGCGGACACCGCCGCGGTGAACATCTGCGTGTCAGGCGATGGTTCGCCACCGACGGAGCCGGCGGAGAACTGCACGTTCTGCCCGCGCACTGCCGTCAGCACCTGGCTGGCGGACAACCCGTAAGCGCGCAGCTTGTCGGGGTTGAGCCAGATGTGCATCGCGTATTCGCCGCCGAACAGCTGGGTGCTGCCCACGCCCGGCACGCGCGAGATCTGGTCGAGCACGCGCGAGGCCAGCAGGTCGGACAGCTGGTCCTTGCCGATCGCCGGATTGCTCGACTTGAGCGCAACCACCAGCAGGAATCCGGAATTGGCCTTCGCCACGGTGACGCCCTGCTGCACGACCTCGGACGGCAGCCGCGGCGTGGCCTGCGCCACCTTGTTCTGAACCTGCATCTGCGCGGTATCGGGATCGGTACCGGGCTTGAACGTCAGGTTGATCGATGCGCCGCCGGTCGAACTGGACGACGAGCTGAAGTAATCCAGGTTGTCGATGCCGGTGAGCTGCTGCTCGATGATCTGCGTGACCGCGCGCTCGGTGGTCTCGGCGCTGGCGCCCGGATAGACCGCCTGTACGCCGACCTGCGCGGGGGCGATGTCGGGATAGGACTCCACGCCAAGGCCGCCGATGGACAGGCCGCCGGCGATCACGATGAGGATCGCGATCACCCAGGCGAACACTGGGTGTTCGATGAAGTAGCGCGACATGGCTCAGCCCCGCGCCGGGTTGGCGGGAGCGGGCGCGGGTTTGGGGCCCGTCGCCTGGGCCGGCACCGCCTTGGCCGGCTGCCCGGGCTGCACGCGCTGCAGGCCCGAGACGATGACCTTGTCACCCGGCACGACTCCGCCGCTGACCACCCAGTTGCTGCCCTGCTGGCCGCTGGTGGTGACGTCCTTGCGCGCTACCTTGCCGTCCGCGCCGACGACCATGACGTAGGCGCCCTGCTCATCGCGTTGCACCGCCACCTGTGGAATCAGGAACGCATTCGCAGCTTCACCCAGTGTCGCCTGCACGGTCACGAAGGTACCGGGCAGCAGGCGCTTGTCAGGATTGGGAATCCGCGCCCGGAGCGCGACCGCGCCGGTCGCCGGGTCGACCACATCGCCGGAAAAATCCAGCGCGCCCGCGTGTTCGTACGGGGTGCCATCGGGCAGCAGCAACGTGACTTCGCTGGTGCCGCCCGCAGCTCCGCGGCGCGTCTGCTCCATCTGCGCGACGCTCATGGAGAAATTCACATACAGCGGATCGACCTGGTCGACGGTGGTCAGCAACGTCGCATCGCTCTGCCCGACCAGTGCGCCTTCGGTCACCTGCTGCTTGCCCGCGCGGCCGCTGATCGGGGAACGCACCGTCGCGTAACCGCGGTTGAGGCGCGCGGTCTCCACGCCCGACTTCGCCTGCTGCACGGACGCGCCAGCGCTGCGTTCGGCGGCGATAGCATTGTCGTAATCGGACTGCGAGATATATTTCTGCGGCAGCAGCTGGCGCGCCCGATCGGCCGCGGATTTGGCGTTGGCGTAGGTCGCCTGAGCCTGCGCCTGCGCCGCCTCGCTCTGTCCGAGTGCGGCCTGCAGTTGCGATGGATCGATCAGGAACAGCACCTGCCCTTGCGCGACGTCGCTGCCTTCCTCATACACGCGGCGCTGAAGGACCCCTGGCACGCGCGCGCGGACGTCGGCGCTACGGAACGGAGCGAGCCGACCGACGAGCTGCTGCTGAAGAGGTACGGAGGTGGCCTGCGCGGTGATCACCCCGACTTCCGGTGGCGGCATGGCACCGCCCGGTCCCCCCGGCCCCCCGGGTCCGGACCCTGCGGAGTTGCTCTTGCCGCAGCCGGACAGGACGAGGGCGGTGAAGCCGGCGATCGCCAGCGCGCGCAAAAGGGTCATCGATGGGACTCCGGTACCGTTCAACGGGGATGTTGACGCACTTCCTATACCGTTCAGTCTAGCATTCGCTCCCATCGCAACCCGTGCCGGAAGTGCTGGTTGAAGGAGCCTGCGGAGTCAGTCGGGGATGACGAGGTAACGCGACAGCCCGACGCCATCGGCCGCCGGCAGGTGCGGCAGCCAGCCGCAGCACGGCGCATCGATCCGGGCTTCCAGCAGCGCACGATGCGCATCGCGCCGCTCCATGTGCGGATCGATGGCATTCCCGATCCAGCCGACCAGACGGCAGCCGCCGGCGGCGATGGCCTGGGCACTGAGGATCGCGTGGTTAAGGCAGCCGAGGCGCAGGCCGACCACCAGCAGCACGGGGATGTCCAACGCTCGGACCACGTCGGCCTGCATCAGGTCTGCCGACAATGGCGCCGCCCATCCGCCGACACCCTCGACAACGACGTCGGCGGCCCTCGCCTGCAGCTTGCCATGTGCGTCGATGATGGCCTGAAGTTCGACCTGGATCCCGGCAGCGCGCGCCGCCAAGTCCGGAGCCAGCGGCAGCGGCAA
>JAQGOI010000309.1 GCA_028293685.1 Lysobacteraceae bacterium
CGCCATCCGGGTCTGCGGAATGGAAAGGCCTCTGTGCATCTTTAGCGGCAAAGACAACAGCGGCCAAGCATTGACGCTAGCTGTTGCCTCTAGAGATGAACGAAGCTCTCCACCGAATGACGACACGTAGGGCGGCGCACATGGATGTGCGCCGTTTTCAGCCGAGCCATGGATGGCGAGTCTGAAAATGGTCGAGCCACTCGCTCACCGAGTGAGCCCTGCCCAGGGAAGGGCCTTTCTTTTGGTTACTTTTCTTTGGCCCCGCAAAGAAAAGTAACTCGCCTACGGCGAAAGCGTTTCAGCGTTGCAGGCAAATAAACCCAGGCAACGTCCTTGGATCTCGCCTTCGCGAGGATATGACGAGCAACAGAAAAAGTGACTTGCTCTACGGCGAAAGCGTTTCAGCCGCTGCAAGCAATCACGCCAATCGCGCACGCAGCAACGCGCGCCTGGCAACCCATCCGCTAATTCGCTCTCGGTGTCGCCGGCGGACAGACGAACTGCTTCCGCGTGGCCTCAAGGTTGCCGCGCATTCGATCGCTGACGGGCAGTGCGTTGCCGTTGAGCCGCCAGTCGTAGATCGTGCTGAAGGCGAGCACGCGCGCGACATATTCGCGGGTCTCCTTGTAGCTGATCGTCTCGATCCAGAAATCCGGATCCATTCCCGGACGTTGCGACTGCCAGCGTGCGAGTGGAGCAGGCCCGGCGTTGTATCCGGCAATCGCGAAGTAGGGTTGGCCGCCCTCCTTGTCCAACAGCTGCCGCAGGTACGCGGCACCCAGGGTGATGTTGGTATCGGGGTCGTACAGGCTGTCCGCGCCGGCCCAAGGCACGCCCAACTGGCGCGCCACGCCCATGCCGGTGCCCGGCAGCAGCTGCATCAGGCCCATGGCGTTGGCGGCCGAATGTGCGCGTGGATTGAACACGCTTTCCGCGCGGATCTCAGCCGCAACCCATGCCGGGTCCAGCGCGCTCTTCGCGGCTTCGCGTCGAATCGTCTGATCGTGATGCAACGGGAAGCGCAACGTGTACAAGCGCAGTTCGTCGGGCTTGCTGCCCAGCGAAAACACCGCGCGGTCATACCAGCCGTTGTCCTGCGCGACTTCGACCGCGAGCCGGCGTTGCGTGTCGTCGAAGCGATGCATGGCGTCATCCCATTCGCGCTGCGCCCACGCTGCGCGATCGATGCGATACAACTCCATTGCGCGCACGATCGCGGGATCGGAGGCGATGACGGCCTTGGCGGCGCTGCTGTCGTTGGGCTGCCATGGACACAGCGCGTAAGGCTGCCGGATGCGATCGGCGGCGAGGAATCCATGGAACTGCGGTTCGTGCGCGGCGCGCTGGTAGGCCTGCTGCGCACCGGCCCTGTCGCCGGTGAGTTCGAGCAGGCGGCCTTCGAAATAGGTCCAGCGCGAATCGCTGCGCTGCTTGTCGGGCATTGCGCGGATTGCAGCCAGTGCGCCGCGCCAGTCTGAGCGCGCCAAGGCTTCACGCACCTGCCATTCGTGCAATTTGTCGTCGAAGGCGGACGCCGGAACCGCCGCCAGCCGTCGCGCCGATTCCGGTTCGTAGGACGCGACTGTCCACAAGGCGATCTGGTACAGCACCCGGCCCCGCTCGGTGTCGCTGAAGCCCAGCGCCTGGGCATAGCGTGGCAGCTGTATTTCAGCCGCCAGCGGGACCGACTTGCCCAGTCGCGCCAACCCCTGCGAAGCCATCCAGCGGCTGCGCGCGGTCGCCGGCCAGGTCAGGGCACGGTCGTTGACGGCCTCCATGAAGGCCGCGTAGTCGCTGGCCAACGCGAAATCGGCCGGCGGCAGCCCCTGCGCGGCCTGGCGCATGACGGACGCGTTCCACTCACCGGCGGCCTTGTCGATGCGTTCCCAGCGCAGGTCCGGCGATAGCCCGCCGCGCGCGGCCAGTACCGCGAACGGCGTGTCGCATTCGGTCGGCAGCGGTTTGCCGGTACTGCGCCACAGCGCCTGCGCGTCGCTGAGCCATTGGGGGTCGGTGTTGCCGGTCGCCTGCCGGGCATTCAACTCGGCGCAACGCAGGGTCGTGGCCCGGATCGTCGGAGCCCAGGCAGCCCGGAATGACGGCCAGTCCAGCCGGCGCGCCGCGGCGGCCAGCCACAGCTCGCGGAAGGCCTCGGCAACGGGCTGGCCGGCGTAACGCGTCAGGAACGACTGTGCCTGGGCGGCCGGCAGGGTGTTGATATCCCGCACCAGCAGCGCGTATTCCACCCAGCCGTAAGCCGGATCGCGGGCCAATCCCGGGTACTGGCCGGCGTCGAACAGGCCGCGTTCGGCCGATTCCACCGCCGCGCGGAGCGCGGGAGCGGGTTCCGGGCTTTGGGCCGGCGCCAGTGAAGTCATTCCGGGCAGGAGCAGGCCCAGCAGGAGGGCGGAAAAACGGCGAAATGGCATGCAAAGACTATAGCCGAGCAAAAGTGAACGATTTTCCCGCCCGTGCGGCGCACCAGCCCGGGACCGTGCTCGAGCAGAAAGGAGACCCCGTTCAAGCCGGGTCCATGACGCACGTAGCACTTGATCACTCTTCACGAATTGTTTACAAGGCAGTTCCAGCCCTGCGCTGAGCGCGGGCGGTCGACGTCCCACCAAAACTCTGGAGATCACGATGCAAGCGCTGAGCCGCAACCGCCTGACCATGGCCGTCAACCTCTCCCTGTTGCTGGTTCCCGGCTTCGCCGCCGCGCAGGACAATCCGCCGACGCCGACGCCTGTCACGACGACCGAGGCCAAGACGCTCGATCGCATCGAGGTCACAGGCAGTCGCATCAAGCAGACCAACGCGGTGACCAGCCAGCCGGTGGCGATCATCAGCCGGGCCCAGATCGACGCCAGCGGCGCCACCTCGATCGGCGAGTTCCTGCAGGACCTGACCGCCAGCGGCAAGGCGCTCAACGCCAAGTTCAACTCCAGCGGCAACTTCGGCTATCCGGCCAGCGGCGGCGGCATCGGTGCCGGTTCCTCGCAGGTGGACCTGCGCAACCTCGGTTCGCAGCGCGTGCTGGTGCTGGTCGACGGGATTCGCTGGGTCAATGAGTCGTCCGCTTCCGGCGTCAGTGGCAGCGCCGACCTCAACACCATTCCGCTGGCGATCGTCGAGCGGATCGAAGTGCTGGAAGACGGCGCATCGGCCATCTATGGCTCCGACGCCATTGCAGGTGTGGTCAACATCATAACCCGCAAGAAATTCGATGGCGCCCTGGTGCACGTGAAAGCCGGCAGCTACGGACATGGCGGCGACGACCGCGAAGGCGATATCACCGTCGGCGGCAGCAACGACCACATGACGTCGGTGTTTTCGGCCAGCTACGTGCGGCAGGACGGCATCAGCTCCGCCGACTGGGGCCAGTCGTCGTTCCCGGTGCCGGGCGCCGGCATCGGCGCAGGCAGCTCGGCGACACCGCAGGGCCGCTTCACCTTCTGCGATCCGCGCATTGTCGTGCCGGGTACCCCTGGCTACTGCGATGCAGCCGGCAACGACTGGTTCGACATCACCCTCAACAATGGCGTCACGACACCCAACTACAACGGCGGCGATCCGACCGGTGCCGGCGGCACCTACCATAACTGGGTGGGAGGCGTTGATCGCTTCAACTTCGCGCCCTACAACCTGCTGTTGACGCCATCCACGCGCAAGTCGCTGTTCGGCAGCGTCACGCTCGACATCGGCGAATCGGCATCGTTCCACGCCAAGGCGCTGTACAACAATCGCCGTTCGACCAACCAGGCGGCACCGGAACCGATCTTCGTCGGACCGTTCGCAGGTACCGGCGGCATCGCCGATACGATCGTTGTTGCCGCGAACAATCCCTACAACCCGTTCGGCATCGACCTCGATCCAGCCACCAACTTCGGCTGGATCACCAAGCGCCCGCTGGAACTGGGACCGCGCATCTTCAGCCAGAACGTCGATACCTCATACATCAACCTCGGCTTCAAGGGCAGCTTCGGCGCAGGCAACGGCCTCGACTGGAATGTCGATTACGTCCACACCTCCAACCGCGCCGAGCAGACCTTCTCCAACGGCTTCAACGTCCGCCATCTGCAGCTTGCGCTGGGCGACGTCAACGTCTGCAACGCGACGCCGGGCTGCGTACCTTTGGACCTGTTCGGCGGCCAGGCTCGCCCGATGACGCCGGCGATGCTGAACTACATCGTTGCCGATCAGCATGACTCCAGCCGGCAAGGGCTGGACCTGCTCAACGCCAACCTGACCGGCGATCTCTGGCAGATCGGCAACGACCGCCATGCCGGGTTCGCCATCGGCTATGAGCACCGCCGCTACCAGGGCGATTTCAATCCCGATGTGCTGCGCCAGACCGGCGAGTCGCAGGACTCGTTCGCCGCTCCCGTCTCGTCGAGCTACAGCGTCAACGAAGCCTATGCCGAGTTGCTGGTGCCGTGGCTGAGCACCTTCAGCACCGATTTTGCGGTCCGTCGTTCGCAGTATTCGACGTTCGGTGGCGCCACCACCGGCAAGGCCGGCTTCCGCTGGCAGCCGATCGAGGATCTGGTGCTGCGCGGAACATGGTCGCAGGGCTTCCGCGCGCCGAACTTGGGTGAGTTGTACGGCCTGACCCAGTTCGCAGCGACGCTGACCGATCCCTGCGGCACGACCGGCACACCCGGACCGGCCGGTCCGCAGTACGTGGCCGGTTGCGCCGCACAGGGGATACCGACGACGTTCGAGCAGGCCAATACCCAGATCATCACGTTCACGGGCGGCAACCCCGATCTGCAGCCGGAGAAGTCCGACAACTACAGTCTCGGTGGCGTCTACAGCCCCAGCTGGGCCGAGAACCAGTCGTGGGCGTCGAAGCTCGACTTCGAAGTCAACTACTTCCACTACAAGGTGAAGGACGCCATCCAGGCGCCCGACATCCAGAACATCCTCAACCAATGCACGGCCGGCACGCTGTCCGGAGCCGCCTGTTCCGGCTTCACCCGCGGCGCTGGATTCAACCTCAATCCGCCGACGGATTTTCTCGCCAACCTGGGCACGATCGTCACCAGCGGCGTGGACCTGAAGGCGAACTGGATCGGACCGCAGATGGGTTGGGGCCAGCCCAGTGTCGGACTCCAGGCGACGCGCACGATCAAGTACGACGATGGCAGCCAGCGCGCCGTGGGTATCGAGGTCAACGACAGCGCGATCCCCGACTGGCAGACCAACGTGCAGTTGGGTTGGAGGCTGGGCGACTGGAACGCGAGCTGGAATGTGCGTTACATCAGCGCGGTCGACGAGTTCTGCAGCAACTCGGCCGCCACGCCGTCAACCGGGTGCGCGACGGCGGCCGGCACGCACACGCTGGGCTCGACCGTCTATAACGATGCACAGCTGGCATGGAACCACTCGATGGGCATCGACGGCCTGAAGCTGGCAATCGGCGCCAACAACATCTTCAACAAGTCACCGCCGGTCTGCGTTTCCTGCTCGTTGAACGGCTACGACGCCGGTACCTACGACCTGCCGTTCCGCTTCTGGTACGTGAGCGCCGACTTCCGCTTCTGATTTCGGTCTTTGAAAAACGCGGGTGGCGATGCGAATCGCCGCCCGTTTTTTTTACATCGCTTTGGTTGGGTGCAGGTGCGTCATCCCCGCGAAGACGGGGATTCAGTGACGTTGGCTTGTGCGGTCGCCTGCGGCGCCTGAAACGCTTTCGCCGTAGGTGAGTTACTTTTCTTTGAGAGCTGCAAAGAAAAGTAACCAAAAGAAAGCAGCTTTCCCATTACAGAGCTAACTCTATTAGGCGGGATCAGTCGTGATTTTCCGACTCGCCATCCATGGCTCGGTCGGAAAACGGCGCGCATCCATG
>JAQGOI010000315.1 GCA_028293685.1 Lysobacteraceae bacterium
ATCACCTCTCGACGATTTTCCCGGAAGTGCGGCTGAAGCGCTATCTGGAAATGCGCGGCGCCGACGGCGTGCCGTGGGGCCGGCTGCCGGCGCTGCCGGCGTTCTGGGTCGGCCTGCTGTACGACGACGTCGCGCTGGACGCGGCGTGGGACTTGGTCAAGGACTTCAGCATGGCCGAGCGCCATGCCCTGCGCGACGGCGTGCCGAAGCTTGCGTTGAAGCTGCCATTCCGCAACGGCAGCCTGCGCGACCTCGCGCTGGAGGCACTGAAGATCTCCGCGCACGGCCTGCATCGGCGCGCGATGAACAACGCCAATGGCGCCGACGAAAGCATCTTCCTGACGCCGCTGATCGATTTCGCCGAGTCCAATGAAACACCGGCCGAGCGCAAGCTCGCGTTGTTCCATGGGGCGTGGAAGGGCGATATCGACCAGGTGTTCAAGGAATATGCGTACTGATTCGCTCCCACAGTAGAACTGCCGAGACTAAGGAGCTCCACAATGAAATCACGCGCCGCCGTTGCCTTTGCCGCCGGCCAGCCGCTGCAGGTTGTCGAAATCGACGTCGCACCGCCACGCGCCGGCGAAGTGCTGGTGCGCATCGTCGCGACCGGTGTCTGCCATACCGACGCCTTCACGCTCAGCGGCGACGATCCCGAAGGCGTCTTTCCCGCCGTGCTGGGACATGAAGGCGGCGGCGTCGTTGTCGCGATCGGCGAAGGTGTCACCAGCGTCAACGTCGGTGACCACGTCATCCCTCTGTACACGGCTGAATGTCGCCAGTGCAGGTTCTGCAAGTCCGGCAAGACCAACCTGTGCCAGGCGGTGCGCGCAACCCAGGGCAAGGGCCTGATGCCGGACGGCACGTCGCGGCTGTCCTACAACGGCCAGCCGCTGTTCCACTACATGGGTACCAGCACCTTCAGCGAGTACACGGTGGTACCGGAAATCTCGTTGGCGGTCATCGACAAGGCCGCGCCGCTGGAAAAAGTCTGCCTGCTTGGCTGCGGCGTCACCACCGGCATCGGCGCGGTATTGAACACGGCGAAAGTCACGCCGGGCTCCACGATCGCTGTTTTCGGCCTGGGTGGAATTGGGCTCGCGGTCATTCAAGGCGCAGTGATGGCAGGCGCAAGTCGCATCATCGGGGTCGACACCAATCCGGGAAAATTTCCGCTCGCCATGCAGATGGGCGCGACCGACTGCGTCAACCCGAAGGACAGCGATCAGCCAATCCAGGATGTCGTCGTCGCGATGACCGACGGCGGCGTCGACTTCAGCTTCGAGTGCATCGGCAACGTCGATGTGATGCGCGCGGCACTGGAGTGCTGCCACAAGGGCTGGGGCGAGTCGGTGATCATCGGTGTCGCCGGTGCTGGACAGGAAATCCGCACGCGCCCGTTCCAGCTGGTCACCGGACGCGTGTGGCGCGGCTCGGCCTTCGGCGGCGTCAAGGGCCGCACGCAGTTGCCGGGCATGGTCGAACAGGCGATGCGCGGGGAGATCGACCTCGATCCGTTCATCACGCACGAGTTACCGCTGGAGCGCATCAACGAGGCCTTCGACCTGATGCACGCCGGCAAATCGATCCGAACCGTAATCCGCTTTTGAACACAAAGGCCTGACATGGAACGCATCGAATCCCACGCCTGTTTCGGCGGTACGCAGGAAGTCTGGTCGCACGCATCCAGTGCGCTGGCCTGCGACATGCGCTTCGGCATCTACCTGCCGCCACAGGTGCGTACACAAGCGTGTCCGGTGCTGTATTGGCTGTCTGGCCTGACCTGCACCGAACAGAACTTCATCACCAAGGCCGGCGCACAGCAGTACGCCGCGCAGCACGGCATCATCCTGGTCGCGCCGGACACCCGCCCGCGTGGCGAGGGCATTGCCGACGACGACGATGAAGCGCTCGGCCAGGGCGCAGGCTTCTACGTCAACGCCACGCAGGCCCCGTGGTCGGCGAACTTCCGCATGTACGACTACGTGGTCGACGAGTTGCCGGCGCTGGTCGACGATTGTTTCGCCACCGACAGCGCGCGCTCGATCTGCGGGCATTCGATGGGCGGCCACGGCGCGCTGGTGATCGCACTGCGCAATCCGGGTCGCTATCGCAGCGTGTCGGCATTGGCCCCGATCTGCGCGTTGTCGCGGGTGCCGTGGGGCGAACGGGCGTTGACGGACTATCTGGGAGCAGACCAGGACCAGTGGCGGGCATGGGACGCCGCTGCGCTGATCGAATCGGCGACCGGCGATCGCCAGTCGCTGCTGGTCGACCAGGGCGACGCCGATCCGTATCTGGCGCAGTTGCAGCCGGCGTTGCTGCAGGCTGCCTGCGAAGCCAGCGGCCATCCGCTGCAGCTGCGCATGCGCGCCGGTTACGACCACAGCTATTACTTCATATCGAGTTTCATCGGCGAGCACATCGCCTGGCATGCGGCGGCGCTGAAAGGCGCTGCATGACTATTTGAATGGGCGTTGATTTTTGTGGGAGCGACTTTAGTCGCGATGTCAGCTCCAATCGCGGCTAAAGCCGCTCCCACAAGCGACAACCATCGCGACTGCCGTCGCTCCCACAAAAGCAGCTACGCAAGCAGAAAATCCGTGTATTGGAAGCGTCCATCGCGCAGCACGGTTTCGCCGCGAACCAGCGGCAGCGGCGCGCTGAACATGGGGCCGGCCGATACGCAGGTGTGGAATTCGCCGTTCTCCCCACAGGGATCGATCGCGTCGGGCAGCGCCTGCAGCAAGGCGATGTCGAACGGGCGGCCGCTGAAACCGGCGTCGAGCTGTTGCGTATCCACGCAGCACACGTCCGCACGCAGCCCGCCGGCAATCATGTCCCGCGCCAGCTGCGCAGTACCGCTGTCGAACAGCGGAAACAGCGGGGTCCAGTCGAGCCTTGCGCACAACGCCTCGCGGTAGCGCCGGATATCGGCAAGGAACAGATCGCCGAACGCGACGTGTCGAAGCTGCGGCCAGTGCGCCCGCGCCCGCCGCAGTGCATCGGCAAACGTGCCTTCGTAGGTGGCATTGTCCGCGCGCTGCGGCATGCGCGCCTCGATCACCGGCAACCCGGCCGCCGCGGCCTGTGCGTGCAGAACGTCGACGTGGATGCCCTGCATGGCGATGCGCTCGTAGCCGTCGGTGATCGTGGTCAGCAAACCAACGACCTCGACATCGTCGCGCTGGCGCAGGGTGTGCAGGCACCATGCCGCATCCTTGCCGCCGCTCCACGACAGGAGCACTGGTGTCGCCATCGATCAGGCCGCGGTGACATCCGTCAGCGTCCAGCCGCTTCCGGCGAGCACGCGCATGCGTTGCTTTAGGACGCTGCCGGGAATGGTCGTGGTTGCGACCAGGTCGATGCGCAGGTCCTTCTGCTTGCCAATGACGACGGCGGCCGGATCGGTCACCGCCAGGGATGCGTCGATCGCGTCCGGCTCAGGCTGCCTGGCGCGCCAGCGCTCGAACAATGCGTCGCTGCGCAACGCCTGCTGCAGCTCCTCGGCGAAGGCATCGGCGCCATGGGCGCGAAAGGCGACGTCCGGATCGCTGCCGCGGGCGCGTTGCGGGTCCGGCAGGCTCAGGTAATAACGGGTTGGCATGCACCGGCTCGGTGAGAGTGGATGAAGACGACCGGCAGACCGTACCGCATCGCGTCGCATCCCGCATCCCGCATCCGACCCCGCGTGCAGGGCTTGTAGCGGCAGGCGTGCGGGCAGACACTGCAGCTCGGGGGGGCCGATGCGTCGATACTGGAAACCCGAGTGGTTGCTGCTGCTGGCATGTCTTGCCGGCAGCGCCCATGCGCAGGACAGCGGCATTGCCGCCATCGCCCACGTCCGCGTGGCCGCCGCCGCGCAGAGCGTCCCGGAGCTCCCCGCCGCCGATTTCCAGACCAGCGCCCGCCGTGACCGGCTCGATGGCGCGGTCGCGGGAGCCGGCTGGTGGCGCGTGCAGCCGCAATCCGCGG
>JAQGOI010000367.1 GCA_028293685.1 Lysobacteraceae bacterium
CTCGCGCAGCGCCAGCGCGGCGTGCACGCAGCAATAGTCGAACTCGATGCCCTGCCCGATCCTGTTGGGACCGCCGCCGAGCACCATGATCTTCTTCCGGTCGGTCGGGTTGGCTTCGCACTCGTCCTCGTAGGTCGAGTACATGTAGGCCGTCGTCGTCGCGAACTCGGCCGCGCAGGAATCCACGCGCTTGTACACGGGACGGATACCGAACGCCTTGCGCAGGGCACGCAGCGCCGATTCGCTGGTTCCGGTGAGCTGGGCCAGGCGTGCATCGGAGAATCCCTTGCGCTTGAGCTGGCGCAGGCGGCGCGCGTCGAGCGCATCCAGGCCGTCCGAAACCACCTCTCCCTCGATCGCGACCAGCTCTTCGATCTGGTCCAGGAACCATGGATCGACGAATGACAACGCATGCACATCCTCGACGCTCATGCCGGCGCGAAACGCATCGCCGAGATAGAACACACGCTCGGGCCCGGCTTCCTTGACCTCGCGTCGCAGGGTCGCCAGGTCGGCTTCATCGCCGATATCCAGCCCCGTCGGATCGAGGCCGACCTTGCCGGTTTCCAAGCCGCGCAGCGCTTTCTGCAGCGACTCCTGGAACGTGCGGCCGATGGCCATCACCTCGCCGACCGATTTCATCTGCGTCGTCAGGCGGGCGTCGGCAGCCGGGAATTTTTCGAAAGCAAAACGTGGGATCTTGGTGACGACGTAATCGATGCTGGGCTCGAACGATGCTGGGGTCAGACCACCGGTGATCTCATTCTTGAGTTCATCCAGCGTGTATCCCACCGCCAGCTTCGCCGCCACCTTGGCGATGGGAAAACCGGTGGCCTTGGATGCCAGCGCCGACGACCGGGACACGCGCGGGTTCATCTCGATCACCACGACGCGTCCGGTCTGCGCGTTGATGCCGAACTGGACATTGCTGCCGCCGGTGTCCACGCCGATCTTGCGCAGCACCGCGATCGATGCGTCGCGCAGGCGCTGGTATTCCTTGTCGGTCAGCGTCTGTGCCGGCGCGACCGTGATCGAATCGCCGGTATGCACGCCCATCGGGTCGAGGTTTTCGATCGAGCAGACGATGATGCAGTTGTCCGCGGTGTCGCGGACCACTTCCATCTCGAATTCCTTCCAGCCCAGCACGGATTCCTCGACCAGCACTTCGCCGGTCGGCGACAGTTCCAGTCCGCGGCTGACGATCTCGATCAGCTCCTCGCGGTTGTAGGCGATGCCACCGCCACTGCCGCCCAGCGTGAAGCTGGGACGGATGATCGTCGGATAGCCGACCGTCGCCTGGATCTCGATCGCCCGCTCGAGCGAGCGCGCGACTTCGGCCTTGGGGCAGTCGAGGCCGATCTCGGCCATCGCGATGCGGAACAGCTCACGATCCTCCGCCATGCGGATCGCTTCGCGCGAGGCGCCGATCAGTTCGACCCCGTATTGCTCGAGCACGCCATGGTCGGCGAGATCCAGCGCGCAGTTCAACGCCGTCTGGCCGCCCATCGTCGGCAGCAACGCGTCGGGCCTTTCCTTGGCGATGATCTTTTCGACGGTCTTCCAGTTGATCGGTTCGATGTAGACCGCATCGGCCATGTCCGGGTCGGTCATGATCGTCGCCGGATTGCTGTTGACCAGCACGACGCGATAACCCTCGTCACGCAGCGCCTTGCAGGCCTGGGCGCCGGAATAGTCGAACTCGCAGGCCTGCCCGATCACGATCGGACCCGCTCCGATGATCAGGACGGTCTTGATGTCGGTGCGCTTTGGCATGTCAGCGCGCCTCCATCGATGTGACGGCCATGCTTTGAATGAACCGGTCGAACAGATAGCTCACGTCGCGTGGTCCCGGGCTGGCTTCCGGATGGCCCTGGAAGGAAAACGCGGGCGCGTCGGTCAATTCGATCCCCTGGTTGCTGCCATCGAACAACGATCGATGGGTGACACGGACGTTGGCAGGCAGTGTCGCCTCGTCAACTGCGAAGCCGTGGTTCTGGCTGGTGATCAGCACGCGTCCGCTATCCAGGTCGATCACCGGATGATTGGCGCCGTGATGTCCGAATTTCATCTTGAGCGTCCTGGCGCCGGCGGCCAGTCCAAGCAACTGGTGGCCCAGGCAGATGCCGTACGTTGGGATCTTCTTCGCGATGAATGTGCGAATCGCGTCAATGGCGTAGCTACACGGCTCAGGATCGCCCGGGCCGTTGGAAAGAAAAATGCCATCGGGCTGCATCGCCAGCACGTCCCCGGCCGAGGTCTGCGCAGGAACGACGGTGACCTCGCAGCCACGCTCGGCGAGCATGCGCAGGATGTTGAACTTGGTCCCGAAATCGTAGGCGACGACGCGGAACCTGGATGCGGTTTGTACGAAGGCGTTGCGGTCCAGATCGAGCTGGCCGCCGCTCCATCGATAAGGCTCGCGGACACTGACGTCCTTTGCCAGGTCCATGCCCTTGAGACCCGGAAACTTGCGGGCAGCTTCCACTGCGGCGCCGACATCGATCCCGTCGCCCGCCATCAGTGCACCGCTCTGCGCGCCGGTGTCGCGCAGCAGACGCGTGAGCTTGCGGGTATCGATGTTGCCGATCGCCACCACGCCGCGATCGCGCAGCCATTGCGGCAAGGCGATCTCGTTGCGCCAGCTCGACGGGCGGCGCGGGACATCGCGAACGACAAGCCCGGCCGCCCAGGCGCGCGAGGACTCGTCATCGGCGGCATTGCAGCCGGTGTTGCCGACATGGGGATAGGTCAGCGTGACGATCTGACGCGCGTAAGAGGGGTCGGTGAGGATTTCCTGATAGCCCGTCATCGCGGTGTTGAAAACCACCTCGCCAACTGCAAGGCCCGATGCCCCGACGGCATCGCCCTCGAACACGGTGCCGTCTTCGAGGACCAGGATTGCGGGTTGCGTCACGGGCGTCGCCTTGGTGGTGGGAGCCACCCGCCTGCATCCAGCCGGCGCAAGCGCGGGCTGCAGCAAAGCGCGGACGCGGTGGAGACCGGGTCCGAGCTGGCGGGAGGTGCCAGAGAAGGGAAACAGGGCGAGCGGGAATTCTACCGGCGCGCACGGTTGCGCGCCAGCGGCGACCTTGCTGCTCAGCCCAGGATGTCTGCCAGGCTGTAGACGCCAGGGCGTCGTCCCGTGAGCCATTGCGCTGCCTGCAATGCGCCCCGAGCGAAAACGTCACGGTCGAATGCGCGGTGCACCAGTTCGATGCGCTCGCCGTTCGTCGTGAACTGGACCGTGTGCTCCCCCACGATGTCGCCGGCGCGCAGGGAAGCGTAACGAGGCCGGGCCCCGCCATGTTCGGCAGCCTTGCCCAACGACAACGCGGTGCCAGACGGCGCATCCTGCTTGCCCTTGTGGTGCACCTCGACGATGTCGCAGTCCCAACCGGGCAGCGCGCGTGCGGCCTGGTCCACAAGGGCAGTCAGCACGGCCACCCCAAGGCTGAAGTTCGACGCCCACAGCACGGGGATCCGTTCACCGGCCGTCGCCAGTCGAGCCTGCTGGCCCGGATCCAGGCCCGTCGTTCCGGATACCAGCGCCGCGCCCGACCGGACGCAGGCCGCGAGAATGGCGTCGAATGCCGACGACGCACTGAAATCGATGGCAACGTCGAACGCAGTCGCACCCTGCAGTTCGCTGGCGTTGAATTGCGGAACACCCTGGATCACCCGCTGCCCGACCTTTTCCGAGACGGCCGCTACGACCCGCACGCGCGGATCCGCCGCGGCCAGTCGCAACACGGCCTGCCCCATCCGAC
>JAQGOI010000368.1 GCA_028293685.1 Lysobacteraceae bacterium
TTGCCGAGGCCCACCGCGACCCGCGAGTGGCCGGAGCCGCCCCATATATCGAAACCCAGGCATTGCTGAGCGGCGTGCGTCGCCAGCCGGCCGTCGTTCGCGGTGTGGCTCCGACCGAGGAAGGCAAGGTATCGGTTCTGGCGCAAAAAATGGTGCAGGGCCGACTGACCGAATTGACGCCAGGCAGCTTCAATATCGTCCTGGGCCAGGAATTGGCGACGTGGCTCGGCGTCGGTGTCGGCGACAGCGTCATCGTTACCACGGATTTCCAGACCACGCCGTTGGGCGCGATCCCACAACTCAAGCGATTCCATGTCAGCGGGTTGTTCGTCGCCGGTTACCAGGAATTCGATCGCGGCCTTGCCGTCGTCAACCTGCAGGACGCGCAGCGGCTGCTGCGCATGGGCGACGGCGTCACCGGCGTGCGACTGCGACTGCATGACATGGACCTGGCGTTCGACGTCGCCCGCGATCTGGCGCTGCGCCTGAAGGGCGCCTATCGGGTCAGCGACTGGACGAGCGAGAACGCCAATATGTTTCGCGCCCTCAAGCTGGAGAAGACGATGATGGCGATCTTGCTGTCGCTGATCATCGCGATGGGCGCCTTCAATCTCGTGTCGTCGCAGGTCATGCTCGTCACCGACAAGCAGGCCGACATCGCCATCCTCAGAACGCTGGGTCTGACGCCACGTGGCGTGATGCAGGTGTTCATGGTGCAGGGCACGCTGATCGGCGTGATCGGCACGGTCCTGGGCGTGCTCGGTGGCGTGCTGCTGACGCTGAACCTGGATCGCATCCTGCACGTCATCGAAGCAGTGCTCGGCGTGCAACTCATGCCCGAGGACGTGTACTACATCACCGGCCTGCCGACGCAGCTGCAACCCAGCGACGTCACCATCATCGCCATCGTGGCGCTGGTGATGGCGTTCCTGGCGACTATCTATCCGGCCTGGCGCGCGGCTCGAACGGCACCGGCGGAGGCGCTTCGCTATGAATGACCTCCAGATGGCGCAGGGCACGGTGATCTACTGCCAGGGGCTGGGAAAGACCTACGCCGAGGGCAAGCTGCATACGCCGGTTTTCGACGGATTGGGGATCAGCATCCAGGCAGGGGAGACGGTCGCCATCCTTGGTGTATCGGGTGCCGGCAAGAGCACCCTGCTGCACCTGTTGGGCGGCCTGGACACACCGACGGCCGGCGAAGTCTATGTGGCCGGTCAGCAGATGAGCGCGTTGTCGGATGCGGCGCGCGGCGAGTTGCGAAATCGCGCGTTGGGTTTCGTTTACCAGTTCCATCACCTGCTGCCCGAATTCACGGCGCTTGAAAACGTCATGTTGCCAGTGCTGCTCGGTGGCGCGCCGGTAGCCGAGGGCATGCGGCTCGCGCGATCGCTCCTGGAGTCCGTCGGCCTGGGCCATAGGCTCGAACACAAGCCCGGCGAGTTGTCGGGCGGTGAGCGACAGCGCGCCGCGGTTGCACGCGCCCTGGTGAACACGCCGGCATGCGTCCTCGGCGATGAACCAACGGGCAACCTCGATGAAAAGACGGCCGCAACCGTGTTCGAGCTGATGCTCGAACTCAACCGCGAGAAGAAAACGAGCCTGGTTCTGGTGACCCACGATCGTCGGCTGGCAAGGCGGCTGGACCGGGTGCTGGAACTGCACGAAGGCAAGCTCCGGGACATGCCACCCAGCGAGGTGTAGGACGATGCGTGACGCGGCAAGGATGCCGCCCGGGGATGAGGACACACCAGGTTTGCCTGCACTGGCTCTTGCGCTGTTGGCCGGAGCCGGACTCTGCCTGCTGCTGCCGCAATTGCCCCCGTGGCCACCAGTGTTGTTGCTGCCAACGTGCATCTGGCTGACAGTCAACCTGTGGCGATGGCGTCGGCGTCGATGGTCGCCTGCATGGGGGATGGCCGGTGCGTTGTTCCTAGGGTTCGGCCTGACCGGCCTGCAGGCGACCTCGACGCTTGCGCGCCAGCTGCCCGGTGCACTGGAACAACGCGACATCATGGTCAGTGGGCGCGTGCTCGATCTGCCGCAGGACGATCTACGAAGCACGCGATTCCTGTTGCGCGTCGATGCTGATTCCGCCCAGCAAGCCGAACTGCGCGGCAAGCGCCTGCAACTGACCTGGTACGACGACGACAAACACCGGATGGTTGCCGGAAGCGCACGCCAGCCTGGTGCAGGGCGATTTCGCCTGCACGCAGGCAGTCGCTGGCGGATGACGGTGAAGCTGCGCGCGCCGCGCGGCCTGCGTAATCCAGGCGGATTCGACAGCGAGAAGCAGGCGCTGGCCAATCGCATCGCCGCAACGGGTTACTTGCGCGACCCCGAAGGCGCACGTGAGATCGAACCACCGACCGGCATCGATGCCTGGCGCGAGCGCATGTCGGCGCGCATCGCACGGGCGGTCGCGGTGCCGTCGTCGCGTTACGTGCGTGCATTGGCGCTGGGGGATACGAGGGCGATCGACGATGTCGACTGGGAGCGACTCCGCGCCGTGGGCGTTACTCATCTGATCGCGATCTCCGGGTTTCACGTCGGAATGGTGGCCGGGTTCGTCGCCTTGCTGGCTTCGCTGATCTGGCGGCTCTTCCCGTCCCTGGGGCGGCGATTGCCCCGCCAACATGCGGTCGCTATTGCAGCAGTGGTTGGAGGGCTCGCCTATGCAGCGGTGGCCGGCTTTGCGTTGCCGACCGTCCGCACGGTCTTCATGATTGCCGTCGTCGTGCTGGCGAAGCTCCTGCGACGTGCGCAGCGTACGGTCGACGTGCTGTCGCTGGCCGTAATCGGCATTGTCCTGGTCGACCCACTGTCACTTCTGGTGGCTGGCTTCTGGCTCAGTTTTGCCGGCGTTGCGTGGCTGCTGTGGTGCCTGCCGCCGGGCGCCGACAGGTCCATGCGGGCCAGGCTGCGCGAATTCTTCAGTGCACAGGCCGTTGCCACCGTCGGATTGCTGCCGTTGGGAGCCGTGCTGTTTGGGCAGGCATCGCTGGCAGGTCCATTTGCCAACCTGATCGCGATTCCCTGGTGGAGCCTGGTGGTCGTCCCATTGGCATTGACGGGCACCGCGCTTGAAGCGTTGCACGCTGGCATGGGTGCATGGTGCTGGCGACTGGCGGCCTGGACGTTCGATCTGGCGTGGCCGCTGTTCCAGAGACTGTCGGACAGCCCGCTCGCCCTGTGGTGGTTGCCCGAGGCGAAATGGTACGCGTTGCCGCTGGCGCTGTTCGGCGGATTCTGGTTGTTGCTGCCGCGCGCGATTCCAGGCAAACCGCTTGCGCTGCTGCTATGGCTGCCGCTGCTCTGGCCCGATCGCGAATTGCCTCAGCCAGGTGCGGCGGAACTGGTCGTCCTTGATGTGGGGCAGGGATTGTCGGTGCTGGTTCGGACCGCTCATCACAACCTGCTTTACGACATGGGTCCGGCAAGACCCGAGGGGTTTGATGCCGGCGAACGTGTTGGGGTACCGGCGTTGCGTGCGCTGGGAGTGACCCATCTGGACATGGCGATCGTCAGTCATGGCGACAATGACCACGCGGGCGGTTTTCCCGCGGTTGCCCGCGCATTTCCGCCTGCACTGGCCTTGACGCCGGAGGGCGCGCCACCGCTTCCGCAGGGCCGTCCGTGTATTGCAGGTCATGCATGGCAATGGGACGGCGTGCGTTTCCGGTTCCTGCATCCGCCACTGTATTTTCCCTATCTTGGAAACAACGCCGGCTGCGTCCTTCGGGTCGAATCAGCACATGGCTCGGCACTGCTGGCCGCGGACATCGATCAGGTCGTCGAACGCGATCTGATACGTCGAAGCCCGGCCGACGTGCGCGCCGACGTGATCGTTGTCGCGCATCACGGCAGCAATGGATCGTCAGACCCCGCGTTCGTCAGTGCAACGGGGGCACGCTACGCGCTGATTTCCGCCGGCTATGGCAATCGATACCGTCATCCCGGTCCCGCTACGGTCGCCCGGTGGCAACAAGCCGGCGCGGTCGTCCTGACGACGATGGATACCGGGGCGCAGCGGGTTCTTCTGGCCGGACCAGGCATCCTGGTGCAGCTTCGTCGCCAGACTCAGCGGCGTTTGTGGGACGCCGCTGGCCGCGCTGAGCGCCGCTTGTGAGATAGCGTCGCGCCCGCATTTCGGGCAGGGGCGGCGTGCTGGGACGCATGTCCGCGCGGGGTCGGCGTTGCGCGGCTATCCTATGTGGAACGAGCATTTGCCGTCATCCAGAGGAGATTCGCGCGTGCTGGAACTGGTCAAGGCGGGAGGATGGCCGATGATCCCGCTGCTGCTGCTCTCGGCGGTTGCATTGGCGATCATTGTCGAGCGCTTCTGGTCGTTGCGACGGCAGACGGTTTTGCCGCACAACCTGGGCACCGAAGTGCGGGCTTGGGCCGCCAGGGGCAACCTGGATCCGGCGCATATCGAATCACTGCGGGAAAACTCGCCGCTGGGTGCGTTGCTGGCGGCGGCACTGGACGTGCGCAACCGGCCGCGCGACCAGGTGCGTGAACGCATCGAGGATGTCGGCCGTCACCTGGTCCATCGCATGGAGCGGTACCTCAACACGCTCGGGACGATAGCCGCTGCGGGCCCGCTGCTCGGATTGTTCGGTACTGTCGTCGGCATGATCCAGATGTTCCTGGGCATCCTCGACCACGGCCTGGGCGATGTCAGCCAGCTGGCCGGCGGTATCGGCAAGGCACTGGTGTGCACGGCGACCGGCATGATCGTTGCGATACCGGCCTTGATGTTCCACCGCTATTTCCGGGGCCGCATCGCCGGCTACATCGTCGACATGGAGCACGAAGCGATCCAGTTGCTGGACACCCTGGATACGCGACCAGCCTCGGCTCGCGTGGCATCCGGCGCCATGGGCATCACGCCGCCGATCGCCGCGGCCTGACACGCATCCCGTGCGCATACGCGACCACCGCAAGGACGACGAACCGGAGATCAACCTGATCCCGCTGATCGACGTCGTGTTGTGCCTCATCATCTTCTTCGTAATCACGACCACGTTCGACGCGCGGTCGGTGCTCAAGCTCGAGCTCCCCCGCGCGGACGGACAGCCTGCCGAGGCCCAGCCGCACGCACTGAGCGTGCTGGTCAATGCCGACGGTCGTTACTTCATCGGCGACCGCGAGGCGCTGCGTACGGATGTGGAGTCGCTCAAGCGCACGATAGTGGAGGTGGCCGGCACCGATCGCGATCGTGGCGTGCTGCTCCGCGCCGATGCCCGTACGCCCCATCAGGCCGTGGTGACTGCACTGGACGCGTTGGGCCAGCTGGGCTTCCGGCGCATTGCCATTGGCACCGCGCCGCAGGCCAGGCGTTGAGCGATCCCATCGTCCATCCCGAACACACGCCCGCCTGGCCGATCTACCGGCGTCTGCTCGGCCAGTCGGCGCGTTACTGGCCCCTGTTGCTTGTCGCCACCATCGGCATGGTCGTCGAGGCGCTTGCCGGCGGCGCCTTCGTGCAATTGATGAAACCGCTGGTCAACGACGGCTTCGTCCATCCCAAGCCGGACATGGCCGTGCTGCTGCCGCTGGCTATCGTCGGGCTGTTCGTGCTGCGCGGAATGGCGACATTCGTCAGCGATTACGGCATGGCGCGCGCCGGACGCAGCGTCGTGCGCGACCTGCGCGAGCAGGTGCTCGGCAAATACCTGCGCTTGCCCAGCGCGCATTACGACACCGAATCCGTGCCGGCCATGGTCAGCCGCTTGAATTTCGACACCGAGCAGGTCACGCAGGCGAGCACCGACGCGGTCAAGACCATCATCACCGACGGGCTGACGATCGCCTACCTGTTCGCGATCATGTTGTGGGTCAGTTTCAAGGTGACACTGGCGATGGTGTTCATCGCACCCTTGATCGGGGTGCTGGTCTGGTCGGTTGGCAAGCGCTATCGCAAGATCAGCGGCGGCATCCAGGACGGAATGGGTGCACTTGCGCAGAGTGCGGAACAGTCGCTGTCGGCACAGCAGGACGTCAAGGTCCACGGCGCCCAGCCGTTCGAGCAGGCGCGATATTCGCGCCTGGCCAATCGCATGCTGCGGTTGAACATGAAGGTCGAAGCCACGCGCGCAGCCAGTTCGGCGCTTGTGCAGATGCTCGCTGCTTTCGCGCTCGCGGCAATCGTGTGGGTGGCGACGCGTGAAGCGCTGCAGGGTCGGCTGAACGCCGGCGAATTCGTCCAGTTGATGACGGCGATGATGGGGATCATTCCGTCGCTGCGGCGCATCACCAACGTGCAGGCCATCATCGGGCGCGGCCTTGCAGCCGCTGAACGCCTGTTCGCGGTGCTCGACGACATCGAGGAGCCTGATCACGGCACGGTGTCGCTGCAGCGTGCGAGGGGTGAACTGGTTTTCGACCATGTCTCGCTGATATACCCCGGACACGAGGCCGACGCGCTGCGCGACATCAGTTTTGTCGCCAGGCCAGGGACCGTGACGGCGATTGTCGGTCGCTCCGGTAGCGGCAAGACCAGCCTGGTGCGACTGGTTCCGAGATTCTACGACCCCACGTCCGGCAACATTCGCCTGGACGGCGTCGCGCTGGGCGATTATCGGCTGACGGATCTGCGACGACAGATCGCGCTCGTTGGCCAGCGCGTCATGCTCTTCGACGACAGCGTCTCCGCCAACATCGCGTACGCCGGCAATGTTGATGCACCGCAATTGCGCAGGGCGGCCGAAGCGGCCAACGCCTGGGAGTTCATCGAGCGCCTGCCGCAGGGGCTGGACACGCCAATCGGCGAGAACGGTGCATTGCTGTCCGGCGGTCAACGCCAGCGGCTCGCTATCGCCAGGGCCATCCTGCGCGACGCGCCGATTCTGATTCTTGACGAGGCGACAGCCGCGCTCGACACCGAGTCTGAGAGACTCGTGCAGGACGCGTTGACTCACTTGATGCCCGATCGCACCACGCTGGTGATCGCCCATCGGCTGTCGACCATCGAACATGCCGATCAGGTGCTGGTGCTCGATCACGGACGCCTGGTGGAGCAGGGCACCCATGCCGAACTGCTGGCACGCGGAGGTCTCTATGCGCACCTCCACGGCATCCAGTTCCGCGAGGTGGCATCGGCATGACCGTGCGCGAGCGCAGAGCGCCGGGCTGGTGGTACGACGATGGCGAGCCACCCGCTGGCGCACGACTGCTTTCAACGGTGTACGGCCGGCTGGTCAGCACCCGACGGGCGCTCTATCGGGCTGGCTTGCTGCGTCATGCGCGCAGCCGAGTACCCGTTGTCGTCATCGGCAACCTGATTGCCGGCGGCAGCGGCAAGACACCGCTGACCATCGCGGTTGTCGAACGCCTGCGGTCTGAAGGCTGGAATCCGGGGGTCGCCACGCGCGGATACGGACGTGCCAATCCCAAGGGCGCGTTGTGGGTCGATCACAGCACGGATCCTGCAGCAGGTGGCGATGAGGCCGTGCTGATCGCATCGCGTACCGGATGCAGCGTCCGAGTTGACCGCGACCGTTTCGCGGCTGCAAATGCGCTCGCGGACGCGGGTTGCGATGTCGTCGTTTGCGACGATGGATTGCAGCATTACGCCATGGCGCGCGATGTGGAGATCGAAGTCATCGATGGGCGTCGTCGCTACGGCAACGGATTGTTGCTGCCCGCCGGCCCACAGCGCGAGCCCGTCGCGCGCGGGGCCGAATGCGATTTTCGCGTCGTCAACCTGCCGTCCGGCGATCCGGAGGAAGCCAGCGCTGGTTTTGGCGAATGGCCGATGCGCCTGCTTGCGCACAGCGCCGTGCCGGTGCTTGGTGGCAGGCCGCAACCGCTCGCGGCCTTTGTCGGGCAACGCGTGCACGCCGTTGCCGGCATCGGCGACCCTGAACGTTATTTTGCAATGCTGCGGGCGCTGGACATCGCGGTGGTCCCACACGCATTTGCCGATCATCATCGCTATACGGCTGGGGACTTCCAGTTCGGCAGCGACCTGCCGGTGTTGATGACCGAAAAAGATGCGGTGAAATGCATGGCCTTCGCCACCACCCGGCACTACAGCGTTCCGGTGAGCACCGAGTTGCCGGAAGCCTTTTTTGTGGCGCTGCTGGACCGGCTGCACAG
>JAQGOI010000372.1 GCA_028293685.1 Lysobacteraceae bacterium
GATGCTGACGACCAAATCGGTCGACGCCGAGGATGGATTCAGCGGCGACACCAAGCTTTATATTGCCGACGGCACCTGGAAGTGGGCGCCCAACGGCAATACCAAGGATGGTGGCATCACCCTGCGCGGCGAATACATGCTCGATCGTCGCGACGGCTTTTTCCAGGATCCGGCCGATCCCACGCTCACCGCTTTGTGGAATGGGCAGCGTCGTGGCGCATATCTCGAAGGCGTCTATCGACTGAACCGGACATGGGACGTGGGCTATCGCTATGACCGCTTGTGGTCGGACGCCGGCAACCCGTTCATGGCCTCAGCCACCAGTTTCGATCCTTACCGCCACACCGCCGAACTCACCTGGCGCAACAGCGAATTCAGCCTCGTGCGCCTGCAGCTGAGTCACGACAAGCCCAATCCATTCGACACCGACAACGCCGTCTCCGTGCAATACCAGACCGCCCTCGGCGCGCACGGCGCACACAAATTCTGAGGCTCGCGCCTCTGGAGTATCAACGATGAAACTGATTGCCATTTCCACGGTACTGCTCGCCGCCGGACTCTTTGCGACGCCGGCGCAGGCCAGGCTCAAAGTGTTCGCGTGCGAGCCCGAGTGGGGCTCGCTGGTGCATGAACTCGCGGGCGACAAGGTCGACGTCGACGTTGGTACGTCGGCATTGCAGGACGTGCACGTGATCGAAGCCAAGCCGAGCCTGATCGCGAAAGTGCGTGCGGCCAATCTGGTCGTATGCACCGGTGCCGAACTCGAAGTGGGCTGGCTGCCGATGCTGATCAAGCAGTCCGGCAACCAGTCGGTTGCGCCGGGCGCGCCGGGCTGGTTCATGGCAGCGTCGCAAGTGAAACTGCTTGAGAAGCCGAGTGCGGTCGATCGCGCCAACGGTGACGTCCACCCGGATGGCAACCCGCACGTGCAGCTGGACCCACGGCGCGTGCTGGTCATCGCCAGGACGCTGGATGCACGTCTCGTGCAGATGGATCCGGCCAACGCGGCGGTCTATCAACAGCGCCTGGGCGACTTCAACACGCGTTGGCTCGCGGCCATGGCGCGCTGGAAAACGGAAGCGGCGCCGCTGCGCGGTCGCAAGGTCGTCGTGCACCACATCGCGTGGGCGTACCTGTGGGATTGGCTGGGCATCCAGCAGATCGGTGCGTTGGAGCCCAAGCCGAGCGTGCCGCCGACCAGCGCGCATCTGTCGAGCCTGATCGCACTGACCAAGTCGTCGAACACCCTGGCGATCGTCCGCGCCGCGTATCAGGATCCCAAGCCGGCTGACTGGCTCGCCGAACGTACCGGTGTGCCCGCAGTGACCCTGCCGTATCCGGTGGGCGGCGACGCACAGTCCAGGTATCTGTTCGGCCTGTTCGACTCGACGCTGCACAAATTGCTGGGAGCGGCGAAGTGACATTGAACTGGGACGGGCTGGATATCTCCATCCTCGGTCCGGCCTGCGTGGCTGGACTGATCGTGTTGTCGACACACGTGCCGCTGGGCAAGCAGGTGCTGTCGCGCGGAATCATCTTCATCGATCTCGCGATCGCGCAGATCGCCGGGCTCGGCGTGATCCTTGCGCAGTTCCTGGGAATCGACGAACAGGGTTACGGCGTGCAGGCGGCGGCTGCGATCGCCGCTCTTGCCGGTGCGGGCTTGCTGGCGTGGACCGACCGTCGCTGGCCGCAATACCAGGAGCCGCTGATCGGGACGCTGTTCGTGCTCGCCGCCACAGGCGGGCTGTTGTTGCTGGCCAACAATCCGCAAGGCGGTGAACACCTGAAGGACCTGCTGGTCGGACAGATCCTCTGGGTGAGCTACAAGCAGCTGATTCCCGCGGCGATCCTGTCGGCCGTATTGCTGGGTTTCATGTGGCTGCGGCGCGGACGCCTGGCCGGGCTGTTGTTCTACGGGCTGTTCGCCTTGGCGATCACGGTCTCGGTGCAGCTGGTTGGCGTCTATCTGGTGTTTGCCAGCCTCATCGTTCCGGCGCTCGCCACGGCTGGCATGCGCGGGCGCGGTCGGTTGACGGCCGCTTACGCGATTGGCGCTTTGGGATACGTGTCCGGCCTGGTGCTGTCGGCGGTGCTCGACCTGCCCAGCGGCGCCCTGATCGTGTGGACGCTCGCCGGCTGCGCACTGCTGGCGCAACTGGTTCCCGCCATCCGCCGCTCGCATCCGGCGCAGGCAGCTCCGGAAGTCGTATTCGACACCGCCGCCTGATTTCACACCAGGCGGGTGGATCCCTAGTGTTACACTATAACGAATGAAGCACGGCAATCAGTCCCCACGCGCAGCGACCCCGCATCCTCTCCTCGACCGCCTTGGCGCGACCGGGTCGCTGGTGTGTGCCGTGCATTGCGCGCTGCTGCCGCTGCTGATCGCGCTGTTGCCGTCGCTGGGCATTGCGGTCTGGCTGGGCGAGGGCTTCGAGCGCGGGTTCGTTTTGTTCGCCACGCTGCTTGGCTTGTTTACGTTGCTCTGGGGCTATCGACGCCACCATGTCGTGCGCGCCCTGGGGATCCTGATCCCGGGCCTCGCCGCGCTATGGTTCGCAGTGTTGTATCCGCCGGTGCACGAAATGGTGGTGGCGCACGCCGTCACCATGACGTTCGGGGGCACGCTGGTCGGCATGGCGCACCTGGCCAATCTGCGGCTCAACCATGGTCACGTTCACGACGCGGCCTGCTCGCATTGATCGCTCAATCGGGCCGGGCAGATCGGGTAGAATGCCCACCCTCGCGCACGCGAACACTTCGCGCGCAAACATAGTCAGGAGCGACATCGATGGGCAAGGGCGACAGCAAGACCACCAAGGGCAAGCGCGC
>JAQGOI010000095.1 GCA_028293685.1 Lysobacteraceae bacterium
AAGTAGTCCTGGGTGAAGCGCGGGTTCTCCGAAACCGTCATCTTCGAGCGCAGGGCGTCGATCCGGGGGTCGGACGCCGTGGCATCGTCATAGTCGCCGGCAGTCAGGCGCCCGAAGACCAGCGGAACGGCCCCCATGTACTGGATGCAATGGTCGCGATCGGCGTAGTTGGACAACGGGCCGGTCTTGTCGATGATGCGCGCGCCCGCCTCCTGGGTTTCGATGACAACCCGCTCGATCTCGTCGATTCGTCCCGTGACCTGCGGATGCAGCTGCATCGCGCATTCCACGGCCGTCTGGGCGTGGAATTCCGCCGGATAGCTGATCTTGAACAGCACGTTCTCCATCACGTAGCTGCCGAAGGGCCGCTCGAACCGGAACGCCTCGCCCTTGAATGCCACGTCGTAGAAGCCCCACGTCTTGGCCGACAACGCGCTTGGGTAACCAACGACCTTCTTGTCGGTGGCGTTGATCGCGTGGATCACCGCTCGCCGGCAGGCGTCGCCGGCAGCCCAGGACTTGCGTGGCCCGGTATTGGGGGCGTGGCGATAGGTCCGCAGCGCGCCGTTGTCGATCCAGGAATGGGATACCGCCGCGATAACCTCATCCCGGCCGCCACCGAGCATGGCCGTCGCCACCGCGGTTGACGCAAGTCGCACCAGGATCACGTGGTCGAGCCCGACCCGGTTGAAGGCGTTCTGCAAGGCGTACACGCCCTGGATCTCGTGGGCTTTGATCGCCCAGCCGAGCACGTCGCGGACGGTCAGCGCTTTGCCGGCCCCAGCGTCGCGGCGGCTCAGGTAATCGGCGACGGCCAGGATCGCCCCCAGGTTGTCCGAGGGGTGTCCCCACTCGGCTGCCAGCCAGGTGTCGTTGAAATCGAGCCAGCGGACCTGCGTGCCGATGTTGAATGCGGCTTGCGCCGGATCCAGTTCGAAGCGGGTGCCTGGCACGGTAGCCCCACCGGGGAGGATGGCGCCGGGAACCAGCGGCCCCAAATGCTTGACGCAGTCAGGGAATTTCATCGCCAGCATCGCGCAGGCGAGCGAATCCAGCAGCATGTAGCGGGCGGTGTCGTAAGCCTCCTGCGACTCGATCGTGTAGTCGACCACGTAGTCGGCGACGTCGACCATGGGCTGGTCGGGCTCGGGTCGGACGGCGGATCGGGCGTCGAAATGGGTCATGGAAAGTCCGGTTCGGAGGAAGCCGGCTATTTTGCCGTGCGGGGAGAAGACTGGCCAACGGCACCGCGACCGGACCAGATCGGAGTCTCCAATGGCGCCGCTCTGCCGGCCACAGGCCACTATGAACCGCGCCCATTCCCGCGGACGGTCGCTGCCTACCAGCAAAATCGTTCAGTTACCACCGGCCTTATTCAGCTGACGTTTGGTTAGCGGCCGCTACGGTGCGCGCACTTCGTCAGCCTGAATTGGGCGGACACCGGTGCCGGCTCGCAATCCTGCGGGGGTTTCCAGCGCCCGGGCTCAAGCCAGCCGTAGAGCTGCCGCCCTCCCCACTACGCCATTCCGACCGCAGTGACGACCTCCCGTGAACGACCGGGAAGCCAGCATCGCGGCCGGCACAACGGACAAGGAGTTGCCATGAAGCTGGCCTGGATCCTCTGGCTGTCGCACGTCCTGCCCCAGCCGGCAGCCGATTCGCTCTGCCTGAGCACGACGGTGTTCCTGGAAGCCCGTGACCAGTCGGTGCGCGGCCAGGAAGCCGTCGCTGAAGTCGCCCTGCGCCGGCGCGACAGCGGTCTGTGGGGCAACAACCTCTGCAAGGTCGTAACGGCGCGCCACCAGTTCGCACCATCCCTGGTTTCGCCCGAGACGAACCTGTCCAACAGTCCGGCGTGGGACACGGCAGTGGCGATCGCACTGGCCTCGCAACGCAACTGGGCGCTGCCCAAGGGCCAGCGCCGGGAGATCGTCCCCGGAGCAAGCCATTTCGCGGCGAGCGCCATCGCGACCCCGACGTGGAGCAATGCGTTCCAGGTCGCCACCATCGGCGATCACACCTTCTATCGCGTGCAAAGGCTCAAGCCCAGCAAGACGTGATGCAGCGTTGCGCTGCCGGTGACACGGCAGCGACCTGTGGAAAGGCATAGTCGACGTCCGACCAACCGCGGGAATGTCCATGAAGCTCTACTACGCCCCGGGAGCGTGCTCGCTCTCAGACCACATCGTGCTCGAATGGATCGGTCGACCGTATGAGGCGATTCGCGTCTCGCGCGAAGAACTCAAGTCACCCGGGTATTTGAAACTCAATCCGGCTGGCGCCGTGCCTGTCCTGGAAGACGATGGCTGGGTGCTGACCCAGAACGTCGCGATCCTCAACTATCTCGTCGATCGCTTTCCGGAATCCGGACTGGGCGGCGACGGGTCGGCGAAGTCCCGGGCGCAGGTCAACCAATGGCTCAGCCTGGCCAACGCCGACATACATCCGGCCTTCCATCCCTTCTTCGGATCGACCGCGTATCTGGAGGATCCGGCCCTGATCGAGTCGACCAAGCAGGCAGCCGCCACGAAGTTGCGCGGCCTGTTCGCGCGCATCGATCATCAGCTCGACGGCCGCGACTGGCTCACCGGCAGCCGTTCCATCGCCGATGCCTACCTGTTCGTCGTCACGCGTTGGGCAAAGGCAATGAATGTCGACCTGTCGGGCTTCGACAATCTGGCGCGGTTCTTCAACGCGATGCTGGGGGATGCGGGCGTGCAGCGAGCGCTGGAGCAGGAAGGCCTGACGTAATCGACACTTTCTGCTCGAATATGAAAAAGCCCGCGAAGTCCGCGGGCTTTTTTGCACAGGACATCGCGTCAGCGTTCTTCGATGGGGACGTAGGCCCGGTCTTCCGGTCCAATGTAATTCGCGCTCGGACGGATGATCTTGCCGTCCTCGCGCTGTTCGATCACATGCGCGCTCCAGCCTGACGTCCGGGCGATCACGAACAGCGGTGTGAACATCGGCGTCGGGATTCCCATCATGTGATACGCAGACGCGCTGTACCAGTCGAGGTTCGGGAACATCTTCTTGGTGGTCATCATCAGGTTTTCGATGCGCTCGGAAACGTCGAACAGCGTCGGGTTGCCGCCTTCACTACAGAGCTTCCGCGAGATTTCCTTGATGATGGGATTGCGTGGATCGCTGACCGTGTAGACCGGATGGCCGAAGCCGATCACGATCTCCTTGCGCTCCATGCGGGCGCGGATGTCGGCCTCGGCTTCGTCCGGCGTGGCATAACGGGAGATGATCTCCATGGCGACTTCGTTCGCGCCGCCGTGCTTGGGGCCGCGCAACGCGCCGATCGCGCCGGTGATGCAGCTGTGGATGTCCGACCCCGTACCGGCGATGACCCGCGCGGCAAACGTCGAGGCATTGAATTCGTGTTCGGCGTACAGCACCAGCGACTTGTCCAGCGCGGTCGCATGCAACTCGCTCGGCGGCTCGCCATGCAGCAGGTGCAGGAAGTGCGCGGCGATGGAGTCGTCATCGGTCTCGCAGTCGATGCGCCGGCCGTTGCGGGTGAAATGCCACCAGTACAGCAGCATCGAACCGAAGCTCGCCATCAGCTTGTCGGCGATGTCGCGGGCTTCATTGGCCGCATGCGCGTCGCGTTCTGGCAGCACCGTTCCCAGCACCGAGCAACCGGTGCGCAGCACGTCCATCGGATGTGCATTCGCCGGCACCAGCTCCAGCGCCTCCGCGACAATCACCGGCAGGCCACGCAGGCGTTTGAGTTTGGCGCGATAGGCGGCCAGCTGGGCGACCGTCGGCAACGCGCCATGCACCAGCAGGTGCGCGACCTCCTCGAACGACGACTTTGTCGCCAAGTCGTGGATGTCGTAACCGCGATAGTGCAGGTCGTTGCCACTGCGGCCGACGGTGCACAAGGCGGTGTTGCCGGCAGGCGTTCCGCTCAGTGCAACGGATTTCTTCGGCTTCGCCATCGCCTGGACATTCTCGCTCATGCTCAATCCTCCGGCGTGGATTGCGCGAACAGCGCATCCAGCTTGTCTTCGTAGTGGTGGTAACCGAGAAAGTCGTACAGCTCCGCTCGCGTCTGCAGGCTGT
>JAQGOI010000100.1 GCA_028293685.1 Lysobacteraceae bacterium
GGAACCGCGCGCGATTGGCGCTCGGCGATTATCGGGGCGGTCGCCGGTGTACTCGTCCTGGTCGTTGTGATCGCAGCGCTGGGCCCTGCGATCTCAGCAATTCCGGTCGATGCATTGCGCCTCTTCGTTGGCGGGCTGCTGTTGATCTTCGGTCTTCAGTGGCTGCGCAAGGCAATTCTGCGGGCGAGCGGCAACAAAGCCCTGCACGATGAGGAACTGGCGTATCAGGCCACGCTCGCTGAGGCCCGAACCCGACCGAAGGCGAGTCGAGCCCTGGTCGACGACTGGTACGCATTCACGCTGTCGTTCAAGGGCGTCGCGCTAGAAGGCGTGGAGGTCGCGTTCATTGCGCTGACGTTCGGGGCCAACCAGGGCAGCATTCCGTTAGCCGCGCTGGCAGCGACTGCAGCGGTATTGCTCGTTGCAATCGCGGGCTGGGCAATCCGTGCACCGTTGGCGCGCGTTCCGGAGAACAGCATGAAGTTCGCGGTAGGGGTGATGCTCACGGCCTTCGGGATCTTCTGGGGTGCGGAGGGCGCCGGTGCCCACTGGCCCGGCGAGGATCTCGCTCTGCTTGTCCTGATTCCGGGCACGGCGCTCTACGCATTGGCATTGGCGGTCATCTTCAGACGTCGCGCGCGCGTCGCCGACGACGCTGAAACAACTGGCGTTCAAGGGAGTTGACAATGCGTAGGATCCGCGCGTTCGGTGCGTTCTGGTACAACTTCGTCATCGGTGACGATTGGCAGGTGGCACTTATCGTTGCGCTGGCACTCGCCGGCACGTTCGCAGTGAATCATGTGACCGGGGCGTCAACGTGGTGGATCGTGGTCGTCGCCGTTGCTGCGGCGCTGCCCCTGAGCATCTACCGCGCGACCCGGGCGAAAACGTGAGGCTCAGCTAGCGCGTCACTGCGCTGGACGTACAGATGACGGCACCCCGTGCGTGAGCAGGTGCCCCGCCATCCAGGGGAGTGCAGTCGCGAACGACGAGGCCGCGAAGATCCAGTCGTGCTTACCGGCGCCGGGTACTACGGCGCACCGGATGCCTTGCCGACTACCGAGTGCGCACAGCGTGCGGGCGGCGTCACCGGCGGCGGCATCACCTGAGGCGACCGTCGCGAACCATCCCGAAACTCCTGAGTACGGGCCGTGGTTGACCATCACCGTTCCCGGGTCAAAGGCGGCCCACGCATTGGGGTCCCCACCGAACAGCCTTGCGATCGTCTGTGCCTTGGTGCCGGTGTTCGGACTGAGGTCGCCTGCGATGTCGAGGAAGACGCTGAACAATTCGGGATGCATGACCGTGAGGTCTACCGCGCATGTGCCGCCCGCTGAGAAGCCCGCCACTCCCCAGTTGGCGCGGTCGACGCTCACTCCGAAGTCCGAGACCATATAGGGCACAATGTCTTTCGTCAGATGGTCGGCGGCATTGCCGCGGCTGCCGTTGACGCATTCTGTGTCGACGTTGAATGCGCCGCCGGAATCGGCAAACACCAGCACTGGCGAATTGCCGCCATGTGCGGCAGCGAAGTCGTCCATCGTGCGGGCCGCTTGGCCGACGCGCAACCAGTCCGCAGGGGTGTTGAACTCTCCGCCGATCATCATGATCACCGGCAGTCGCGGTGCCGGAGTGGTGGCGAACCACGCTGGCGGCAAGTACACCAATTCGTCGCGGTGCTTGAACTTCGATGCGTCCGCGGGAATGGCCACCGATACCACGACGCCCCTGGAGGGGACGGCGCCGTTGCGCTGCATCGCGACGACGGTGGCGCGATCGGCCTGATCGGGGAGCGGGCCGGCTGTCAACTGGCTCCAGGCGCCATACACCGTCGGGAAGTAGCTGACCCATTGATTGACGGTCAGGGCACAACTCAACAGACAGAGCGGTATCGCCAGTAGCGACGCGATGCGCCGCCACCATCGGGCGCTCCGCCAGCCCAACACGGCAATTGCCGCACCAGCGCCGGTCAGGCCGATCCAGATCCACAGAGTGCGCGGAGGCCCGTCGCCCGTGATGCCTGTCGCTGTGATGTACCAATGTGCCCACGCTGCCAGCGTCACGCCGACAACCAGTGCTAACGGCACCAGCAGAACCCGCCAGCGGCGCGATCGCCAGCCGACTGCACATACGAAAGCAATGACCGTCAAGGCCTGTGTCACCGGGGGAAGCCAGCCATCTATCAGTGACATGGCCCCGATGCGATGGCGCACGGACTCGTAGTTCGTGGCGGCGACGATCGCAGTCGTGATCCCCGCGGCCAGAGCGCCCCTGCACAGCACCTTCGTCGCCAACCCGGACGGACGGCGCGCAAACGCATCGCGCAGGCGATTTCGCACCGCGGCGGACCTCGGCGCCGATAATCGCACACCAACAGTCATCACCGACACCTCTGTCATCTGGCTACTGCTTTGCTGCCGAAACTTCCGCGCAGCCGCATCCTAAGATTGCGGCCCTGTGTCAACGCTGAGAAGCACACGCGTACAGACCTACTCGGCCTAGCGACGTGAACGGCTCCTGGCCTCTCGTTCTCAGTGTCTGCTCAGCACGTTCGGAGCATCGTCATCTCATGGATGGGCGTTGCCGCCCTCAAAGATCCCGGCTGAAAGCGTTGTGTACGGCGGCATGAGGTGTTCTCCGATCGCGAACGCGGCCCCCTCACCGAAACGATGACCCTACGGAGCCTTCTTCGAGTTGATGTCACCCTTGCCGGTTGCAACCGACATGTCGGGACCGCCGCTGGCCCGGTAACAGCTCAACGTCAACATCACCCGTCCCGGGACAGGAATGTCCCCGAAGCCTGGACCGGGGTACAACGTGGGTTGATCGCCGCCGATGAAGTCACCGTTCACTGTCTGCGAGGTCGACCACGCCGACGGAAACCCCGTGGACATGTCCTGTTGGTGGATGACGCGGCAATCCCCTGCGCCGTCTTGTCGCCGACAGTGCTGCGCGCCACGGCCGTCAAGCCGTCTTGCTTCAGCGCCACCGCGGCCTCGGCGTAGGTCTTGCCGGTCATGTCGGGCGACGCATTTGCGACGCCGGCACT
>JAQGOI010000161.1 GCA_028293685.1 Lysobacteraceae bacterium
ACCGGAGTACGCGCGCCGAAGTCGTCGGCGAAAACGGCAGGCTGGCACTCGCACTGCGAACATTGGCGTCGCCGGACGCGGCTGGATTGGCGCCACTGCACACGTGGGCTGGCCGATTGATCGGCCGCGGGTTCTCCTCGATCAGCGTGCGCACCAGCGGTGGTCGTTACCAGCTGATGGGGAAACCCGTTTCGCGGGCATTTTCAGTGCCCATGCGCGGCCGGAACCTGGGGCGGCTGCTGTGGGACGACGGGTATTTCCTGCAGCGCACGCTCCCCGTGCGCGATGGCGCCGGAATCGCAGGCTGGTTGACGACGGAGCAGCCAATGGCGGCGCTGGACCAATTGATCGCGAGGACCAATCACGTTGGCGAAAGCGGCGAGATGGTTGTCTGCGGTCCGGGGCCAGGGTCATCCATGGCGTGCTTCCCGATGCGCAACAGGCCTCGGCCCGGCACGGTCCGAAGGATCGTCGCAGGACAGCGATTGCCGATGAGCTACGCGTTGGCCGCTGAGACGGGGTCCAAGGTCGCGTTCGATTTCAGGCAGCACCGCGTTCTGGCTGCTTACGGACCGATCAGCGATACCGGCCTTGGCATGGTCGTGAAGCGGGACATTTCCGAGATCTACGGACCGATCCGGGACCGGTTCCAGCTGATCGTCGTCTTCCTCGCCGCGCTGGTCGGGCTCACGCTTTTCATCCTGCGCCGGCGGCTGATTCCCCTGCTCCACACGATTGAAGACAGCCGCGCCCAGGCCGTAGCCGCTGTCGAAAGCAACATGGATGCCTATTTCATGCTGGAGTGCGTCAGGGATGCGCACGGCCATGTGCTGGACCTGCGCTACAAGCTGCTCAACAAGCGCGCCGAGCGGACACTCGGGCGTCCGCGGGCGGATGTCATCGGCAAGGGAATGTGCGAGCTGTTTCCGGAGCGACGCACCGACGGCATGCTCGACAAATATGTCAACGCGGTGGAAAACGGGACGTCCATCATCGAGGAGCGAAGTGCGGTCGCCAACAACGGAATGACGCGCTGGTATCACCTGCAGGCGGTCAAACTCGGTGACGGCCTCGGGGTCACGGTTCGCGACATCACGACCGCGCGGCACGCCGCCGATCGCATCCGCCACCAGGCCATGCACGACCCGCTGACCGGAGTAGCCAACCGCGCCGGCTTTGAACTTGCGCTCGCCGGGGCCATCGCCGAGGCGCAACACGAAGGCCACTCGTCGGCACTCGCCCTGATCGACGTGGACGGGTTCAAGGAGATCAACGACACCCTTGGCCACGCTGCCGGCGATCACCTGTTGCAGGAAATTGCAGCCAGGCTGCGCGATTGCGTGCGCCCAAGCGACACGGTCGCGCGGCTTGGTGGCGACGAATTCGTCATCGTCCTGCCCCACATCAGTTACCCCGGCGGCGCCGCGATCGTTGCCGAAAAACTCATCGACCGGATTGCATTGCCAGCCTACGTCGACGGTCACATGGTCGCGGTCACGATCAGCGTCGGCATCAGCGCCTATCCCGCCGACGGCATTGAATCGGTCGCCCTGCTCAAACGCGCGGACGCTGCGATGTACCGCGCAAAGCGTGCCGGTCGCAATGGCTATGCAGTGGCTGGTGACGCAGACGCAGACATGGATGTAGGCGCCGACGCGGACATGGACGAGTCCCGGCAGATGGCCGACCCGGATAGCGTCACCCTGCCCTTCTATCGGGTCGGATGACACACCGGACGAATCCTTCGCCCTCGTCTCCGGTCACGGCACCGAGGCGAAGAAGTCCCAGATCTCGTCTGCCGCGTGGATGTCGCGGTTGGTATTTCCGAGCAGGCGCGGGCCGTGCATGGCGGGATGCGGGACGTTATGGCCGCCGCCGTTGATCGTGTAGAGCGCGACGCTTCGCTTGCCCGGTGCGGACCATAGCGCGCGCTCCGCGGTACTGCCATCGCCCGGATCGCGGTCGGGGAACCGCGTCACCTGCGGAGCGCCGTCCAGGCCATCCAGCTTGCGGAAGTAATCGATGCTGCCCTGCGCGGACAGCACCGGCCCGCGATTGCCCCAGACGCCATGGAGGACGACATTGCCGCCGCGCCATGGATTGAACGGATCGCCTGTGCCGTTCATGAGCAGCACGGACACGGGCTGATCCGTCGGCGTGACCGCCATGTTTCCCGGCGTGGGCACGCTGGCGGAAACGGCCGCGTACGCGCGCGCGAAGTCCGGTGCCTGCAATGCCAGGCGCAACGCCATCGACCCGCCGTTGGACACGCCGGTGACGTACACATGCGTGGGATCGGCGTTGCGATCCCTGACCAGGCGAGCGACGAGCGCGTGCAGGAAGCCCACGTCATCGATGTGTTCGCGCTTGGCCGCGAAAGGCCCCATCACCTTGCAGTCGTTCCAGTGGCCGTCGTAACCCTGCGGGTAGACGGCGATGAACCCGTGCCGATCCGCTAGGCGATCGAAGTCGTACCCGTAATACGCGCGCGCCTGTTGTCCACTGCCCATCGAACCATGCAAGACAAAAACCAGTGCGGGATGCGCCGCCGTTCGCGCGGGCACGTACGCGATCCAGCTTCGGACCCGTCCACCCTGTTCGAGCGTCGCGTGCTCGATCCTGCCGGACAACGTCGGCATTGGCGGAAAGGAATGCTGCAATGCCCAGAATGCGAGGCCTGCGAACGTCACAACGGCAAGCGCAGCGCCTGACAACGCCCTCGTGAGCCATCGACGCATGCGTCCTCCCTGCTCTGGTATTGGCGCTGGATTCGGCGCCGCGCGGCAGTATGTCCACCTTTCGCAGGTGGCCTACGGACGATGACGACCAGCAGCGAACCTGCACCGACGAGCCACGGTGTGGGCTGACGAACCGCTACGGACATCCACAGGAATCGAGCCGGTCGGCGCCACGGCCCAATGGAAGGACAGGCCTGGGGTACACGTCAACCCGCAAGCGCTCGATACCTACGCGCCGAATGCATCCTCGACATGACGGCGTAACGTGCCTGCCGTAGCGAGCAGCTGCCCGGACAGCAGGCTTGCCCGGTTCAATTCGCCCGACCTGCCAGCTGCCTCCAGGTGATGCGCGACGGCGGCCATCTCATCAGCGCCGATCAGACACGCCGCGCCGCGGAGATGGGCCTGGCGGGTGAGTGTCGGCAGATCCTGCGCGGCAACCGCGCTCTCCAGCACACGCAGGTCTTCGGTCAGGCTTGCGAAGAAATCATCGAGCAATGCGCGGGTGATCGCGGTGTCGCTGCCGGTCAGCGCCTCGAGGACGGACCAATCGCGTGTGGCGACACGCTTGCCCGCTTGCGCAGCGTCGTCCGGATCGTTTGCGGACTGTCCTGGCGGTGCGGTGTGCGGCAACCATCGCTGCATCGTCGCCGCCAACGTCGCAATGCCCACCGGCTTGGCCAGGTAGTCGTCCATGCCGGCCTCCTTGCAACGTTCGCCCTCGCCTTTCAATGCGGAGGCGGTCAACGCCACGATGGGTGTTCGCGCCAGCCCGTTGCGCGCTTCCTCCTCGCGGATCGTGCGGGCCAGGGCATAGCCGTCGAGCAACGGCATGTGCACGTCCGACAACACCAGCGCAAACCGACCGGTACGCCACAGCGCCAAGCCCTGCTGCCCGTCTGTGGCGGGCACCGTGGCGTAACCGGCCAGCGCCAGCTGTCGCGCGATCACCATGCGGTTGGTCGGATGGTCGTCGACCAGCAGCACCAGGCTGCGCTCGCTTTCCGCCCGGGCGATCGAAGGCGCCGACCTCGCCGCGAAGCCGCCGCCGCTGGCGAGCGACGGATCGACGACGATGTCCTCGACCGCGGCGCGTGGTAACGCCAGCCGCAGTTGCAGCGTCGTGCCTTGTCCAAGAGAAGAATCGAGCGTCACGCTTCCGCCCATCAGGTCGGCGAGTCGGCGGCTGATCGCCAGTCCCAGACCGGTCCCGCCGTAGCGCCGCGTGGTATCGCCCTCGGCCTGCGCGAATGGCTGGAACAGACGTGCCTGCTGTTCAGGGCTGA
>JAQGOI010000189.1 GCA_028293685.1 Lysobacteraceae bacterium
AGCGACGAACTGATCTGCCAGTACTGCCGTCACGAATGGCACGGCGAGCGCGTCGAGGAAGCGTTCGGGCTCGGTGAGGGCATCGACCGTCTCGAAGGCACGATCATCGCGTCCGGCGCGCGCGACATCGCGGCCGACGCAGCCAACGTCATGACGTTCAAGTGCCCCGGCTGCGGCGCCGAGGTGACAGTCAATACCGCCAACGCAATGACCGCGCGCTGCCACTGGTGCCGACACCAGTTCGGCATCAACGAGCAGGTGGCGAATGGCGCGGTGCCAGACGCGGTGCTGCCCTTCCACATCAAGAAGGAGGATGCCGTCGCGCGCATCCGCCAGTTCGTCGACAAGCGGCGCCTGTTCGCGCTGAAGGCGTTCAAGGAGCAGTTCACGCCCGAGAACGTCGGCGGCGTCTACCTGCCCTACATGATCGTCGACGGCAACACCAGCGTCGACGTCGCCGGCCAGGGGGAGATCGAGACGCGGCAATACACCAGCGACAAGAAGACGTACTACGACGCCGACGTCTACACGCTCGAGCGCCACGTCGACTTCACCGTCGACGATCTGCCGCTGGAATCCTCGCGCGCACGCGGCAACCTGGACACGCGCACCAACACCAACAACATCATCAACACCATCCTGCCGTTCGACACCAAGAACGCGGTGAAGTGGAACGCCTCCTACCTGGCGGGAATGACGTCCGAGAAGCGCGACGAGGACGTCGAGCAGCTGCGCCCACGCCTGGAGGACGAACTGCTCTCGATCGCACGCTGCCAGGTCCAGAAATCCGTGGACCGCTACGATCGCGGCGTGCGCTGGGAGGCCGAACGCCTCAACGTCCACGGCACGCGCTGGGTGTCGATGTACCTGCCGGTATGGCTCTACTCGTACCACCAGCCGGGTCCCAACGGCGGCCTGCTGCACTACATCGCCGTGAACGGCCGCACCGGCGAAACCATGGGCAGCGTGCCCGTGCAGCAGTGGAAGCTGCTCACGGTCGCGATCACCGTCGGCACGTTTCTCGAAACCATCGCACTGTGGATCGTGGGGAATTCATCATGAGCGACGACGGCGGGCTGGCCATCCTCCTGCTTGGCCCGGCCGGCGGAACCGCGCTGTACTGGGCGCTGTACCGCTACTACCGCAACACCGACAAATCCCACGCCTTCGAACGCGAAACAGCCGTCGTGGCCAAGCCGGTGACCGGCGCGGAAAAGGACAGGAAGGTCGACGAGGTGAAGGGCACACGCGAGTCACGCATACATGGCGACAACGTGGGCAAATACCGCCAGCGCGTGCAGCGTCTCCAGGGCGACAGCAACGCAAATCGACCGATCGCGGAGCAATCCGGGCCCGATTGATGCATGCGTCCGTTGACGCATGCACATGCTGATCGGCTGCTGGTTGCAAGCAGTGCAAAAGGGTCAGCGACCGTTTTCAATCAGATATGTTCTCTGACCCGTCATCACCAGACGCTAGAACTCCACCTCGCCCTCGAGATAGAAAACACATCCGCCCTCGAGGCGAACCCGATCGCCCTCCACCGCGCAGCGCACCGTGCCGCCCCTCCGCGACGCCTGGCGCGCGACGAACGACTGCTTGCCAAGTCGCGGCGCCCAGAACGGTGCGAGCATGCAGTGCGCGCCGCCGGTCACCGGATCTTCGTCCACGCCCTTGGCCGGTGCGAAGTAGCGGCTGGTGAAGTCGAACTCGCCCTCGCCCATCGCGGTCACGATCAGGCCCGGCCGATCGAGGCGCGCGATCGCGGCGAAGTCCGGCGCGAGCGCGCGCACCGCGGCGGGCGATTCCAGCAGTGCCAGGTAGTTGGCAGGATGCCTGTGCACTTCAACGGGCGTGACGCCAAGTGCGGCGGCGATGCCGGCGGGTGGCGAGTCCATGCGCACGGCAGGGCGTGCGGGGAAGTCCATCGAATACCCGTCCGACGTGCGCATCACGCGCAACGGTCCGCTCGCGGAATGGAACACGACCTCGCGCCGGCCCGGCTCAAGCCGCTCCATGACCACCGCCGCACTGGCGAGCGTGGCGTGGCCGCACAGTGGAACCTCCAGGCACGGCGTGAACCAGCGGATGCGGTAGTCCGCGCCGTCGCGCACCAGGAAGGCGGTTTCTGACAGGTTGTTCTCGGCCGCGAGCGCCTGCATCGTCGCGTCAGACGGGAACTCCGCAACCAGCATCACCGCCGCGGGATTGCCCTCGAAGTGGCGGGTGGCGAAGGCGTCGAGCTGGTAGAGGCGAATGCGCATGCCGGCATTTTCACGCACAACCCGTTTACGCGGCGAGCGGGCACAAGGCGGCTGTCGGGTCGTTTGATCAAATTTTGATCAACGCAATGCAAAAAAGTCATTCCGGAATCCGGATTTAGCCTTACGGAATGACGTTTCCACCTTCCGGAAGCCGCGCCGGGGATTCGGGAATGACTATTCCGCCTTAGGGAAGGCGGAATCCGGATTCGCGAAGGCGGATTCTAGATTCGGGAATCCGGATTGCACTCTCCGGAAGGCCGCGCCGGGATTCGCGAAGGCGGAATTGGCCTTCCGGAATGACAAAAAGCCGCACGGGTGCGGCTTTCTGCGATTCGCATGCCGGTCGAACCGGCTATCGGTGACGTCAGGCGACAGCCGTCGCCTCCGGGCGGCGCGTCTTGGCCCAGCGCGACGACAGCTCCTTGCGCAGGCCGTCCAGGCCCTGATTCTTGCCCGACACCTTCAGCAGCCCGTAGCCCTCCAGCGCCACGTCCATGACATCGCTGCCCAGCGCGATCTCGGTATCGCTGCCGCGCTCGGCCAGCTTCTGCAGGCGGTCGAACACCGGACGCAGGCGATCGAGCGCCAGCAGGTCGGCCTGGGCGTCGGCGACATGCAGGCTTGGCGGCACGATCTGCGGGTTCTGCGCCAGCACGCTGATCGCCTGCCGGCAGAACACCTCGGACTTCTGCCCCATCTTGGTCAAGCGTCGACGCTCCTCGGCATCCAGCGAAATCAAACCCGCCAACGCCCCTTCCAGCGCGGTCATGGCGTCGGTGGCGGTCTTGATCTGTGCGTCGGTCAGCACGAGGGAAACGATGTTCTGGCTCACTGCAATCTCCTTTGCATTCCATGTATGAAAAGCCCGGCGAATGCCGGGCGTCCTTGCTCCGCCGCGTTCCGTGCTGGCGGTGTTTCGTTTGGTTGCCGACAGACTGTCGGCGGTGGAGCGGGTGGGAGTTTGGCAGATGGAGTCGACGATGCGTAGGGCGAGTTTGGGCCGCGGTCGTCAACTACATCTCTGGTACATGGTCCTTGATGACATTGATTGCCTCGTCGGCCTTGCGTTGTTCCTCCCTGATCTCAGCTTTGGTTGGCTTCCGCGGTAAGGGCGAGGCCGGCCGATCCTCGATGGAGTTCTGCGTATCCCCATCGGTATATCGAGGACCAAAAGCGGCAATTGGCGCCGGGTTTACTGGAACGGCGGGCACGATAGGTGCACTCGAGGTCATCGGCGCCTTCGGAGCCAACGTCTTCACGACCGACTGCAAAGCACCTCCCATCACAACAATTACAATCCATGCAAACAGTAAAAATAGTCCGACCTTGAGGATCACGGCGAACATTGCGTAGCGAACTAATCCTCGGGCGGGCCGAACACTTCTACCCCCACTACGAATTCGGTCCTCGGTGGCACTGAGCAGGCGCTCTGCTGCGCTGCTGGCAA
>JAQGOI010000233.1 GCA_028293685.1 Lysobacteraceae bacterium
GTGCATCGGTGCATGGTCGCTGATGAACAGTCCGAACGAGCCGGAGAATATCGCCGGGCCAATGATGCCCGCCAGTCTGATCAGGCTCATCAAAGCACCCAGGATGCGGCCTTGCACGTCGCTGCCGACCTGTCGCGTGATCAGCGCCTGCGTTGCCGGCGCGGAAACACCCCACAGCGCCGACACCGGTATGCCGACCAGGAACAACGCGCCGGTACCGGCGAAGGCGTAGATCGAAAAACCGATCACGCCGCAGCCAAGGCCGAGCAGCAAGGTACGGCGCTCGCCGAGCCTCGCCACGATCCGGCCGACCAGTCCCGCCTGCACGATCACACTGCACACGCCGACCGCGGCGAGCACCCAGCCGACCTCACGCGGACCCCAGCCGTAACGGTAATCAGCGAACAGCACGAAAATGCTCGGGTACACGTAGTGAGCGAGATTGGCCAGGAACACCACGGCCGCCAACCCGAAGACCTTCGGGTAGCGCTTGAGCAGTGCCACGGCTCCCAGTGGATTGGCGTGCGACCAGTCGAACGTCGCCGCGCGTTTGTCCTTCGCCAGGGATTCGGGCAGGACAAGCAGTCCATAACAGAAGTTCAGCAACGCAAGCCCGGCGGCGAACCAGAACGGCAACCGCAGCGAGATCGCACCGAGCCAGCCACCGATCAGCGGCCCGACGATGAACCCCAGGCCGAACGCCGCGCCGAGCAGGCCATAACTCTTCGCACGCTTGTCGGCGGGGGTGACATCGGCGACGTAGGCGTTGGCGGTGGTGAAACTGGCCGACGTCACTCCGGAAATGATGCGCCCCACCAGCAACCACGGCAGCGCGTTGGCCAGCGCCATGAAGCAGAAATCAAGACCCAGCCCCAAGCAGGACAAGAGGATCACCGGCCGGCGGCCATAGCGATCGGACAGCGCGCCCTGTACGGGCGAGGAGAAGAACTGGATCGCGGCGAACACGGTGCCGAACACGCCGATCCAGTACGCCGCGTGCGCGGTGTTGCCGCCGGTGAAATCCTCGATCAGGTGCGGCAACACCGGGATGATCAGCCCGAATGCCAGCACGTCGATCAGCACGGTGAAGAAGATGAAGATCAGCGCGGCGTTGCGGGCGCGCGGAGCGGATGCGGTCACGTTGCCCTGGCGTTCGTTGGCGGCCGCGCAGTCTAGCGCCGACGCGGTGTCGGATCGTGCGGTGGCACCGGTTCCAGCAGGCGCAGGCCGAGCCAGTCGCGCTCGTCGTTCCATCCGGTAACCACCTGCAGCCCAGCGGCCGCGGCGAGCGCCGCAAAGCCGGTATCGGTGTACTTGTGGCTGTATTCGACCAGCATCGCTTCGCCGGCAGCGAAGTGGAAAACGCGTCCGGCCACATGCACGTCCTGCGCGCGCTGGCTGACCAGGCTGGTTTCGATGCGACCGCGCTCGCGCACGTAGACGGCATGGTGGCGGAACGCACCGACATCGAAGTCGCTGCCGATCTCGCGGTTCAACCGCACCAGCAGGTTCAGCGTAAACGCGGCGGTGACGCCGGCCACGTCGTTGTAGGCCGCTTCGATGACGTCGCTGTCCTTGTCCAGGTCGATGCCGATCAGCGCGCGTCCATCGGCACCCATCGTTTCGCGCATTGCGCTCAGCAGCGCGATCGCTTCGTCCTCGTCGAAGTTGCCCAGTGTCGATCCGGGGAAGAACACGACCACGCCGTGCGCCCTGCGATCGGGTGCCGGCAACGCGACCGGCTGCGTGAAATCCGCGCACACCGGCAGCATCTGCACGCGCGGAAAACGCAGCGCCAGCCGGCCGGCCATCGCCAGCAGCGTCGCCCGCGAAATCTCGATCGGCGTATAGGCGACCGGATCCTGCAGCCCCCGCAGCAGCCGCTCGGTTTTCAGTCCGCTGCCGCTCCCGTACTCGACCACATGCGCCTGGGCGCCCACTTCGGCCGCGATGTCCGCCATGCGCGCATCGAGCAGGCGGGTTTCGACACGGGTGAGGTAGTACTCGGGTTGCTGGGTGATCTGTTCGAACAGCGCCGAGCCGCGGGCATCGTAGAAGTACTTCGACGGCAGGGTCTTGGGCGTCGCCGCCAGTCCGGCAAGCACTTCGCCGGTGATGTCGGCGGCGGTTGGCCGCAGATCGGTCAGCACGACCGGCGCGCGTTCGAGCACCTGGTTCACGGCAGGTCCTTTGCCAGGCGCAGGCCGGAGAACTGCCAGCGATCCGGTGGATGGAAGAAGTTGCGGTAGCTGGCACGCACATGCCTGCGCGGCGTGGCGCAACTGCCGCCACGCAACACCCATTGCCCACTCATGAACTTGCCGTTGTATTCGCCCAGCGCACCGGGCATCGGGCGGAATCCCGGATACGGCGAGTACGCGCTCGACGTCCATTCCCAGACATCGCCGAACAGCTGCTGCAGCGGAGCAAAGGCATCCATCGATCCCTGCGGATGCAACGCGCACTCATCCAGAAAGTAACCCTCGTGCTTGCCGTTATCGGGCCTGCGGTCGTCGAGCCTGCAGTCAGCAAGCAGGTTGCCGCCGACGGGCTTTCCGGCTGCCTGCGCTTCCCACTCCATTTCGCTCGGCAGGCGCGCGCCGGCCCAGCGCGCGAACGCATTGGCCTCGAAGTAGCTCAGGTGGCAGACCGGTGCATGCGGATCGATGTCACGCATGCCACCCAGCGTGAATTCGCGCTCCAAGCCGTCGTCCCAGTACAGCGGTCGCGACCAGCCTTGCGCCGCGACCGTCGCCCAGCCATCGCTCAACCACAGGTCGTGGTTGCGATAGCCGCCGTCGTCGATGAAGGCGCGGAACTCGGCGTTGCTGACCGGGCGTGACGCCAGCGCGTGCGCCGGCACCAGCGTGCGATGCCGCGGCGATTCGTTGTCGAATGCGAAGTCGGCGGCCGCCGGCCAGGTCGCGGCACCGATTTCGGCCAGGTGCTCATCCGTGCTCGACCAGCGCAGCGGCACCGACAGACCAGCGCGCGTGGGCAGGTCGTCGCGATAGCCGGGGCGCAGCGGGTTGCACCACAGCGCGTGCTTGATGTCGGTGAGCAGCAGTTCCTGGTGCTGCTGCTCGTGGTGGGTGCCCAGCACGATGCGTTGCAGCAGCGCGTCATCGCCATCGCCGGCCTGCAGCAGCGCTTCGATGGACGCGTCGACTCGCGTCCGGTAGTCCAGCACCTGCGCCAGTTCCGGGCGCGACAACAGGCCGCGTTGCGGACGCGGATGCATCGGCCCGACGCTGTTGTAATAGCTGTTGAACAACGTGTCCCACGCCGGATCGATCGCACGATGGTCCGGTCGTTGCGCCAGCACGAAACGTTCGAAGAACCACGTGGTATGCGCCAGGTGCCATTTGGCCGGACTCGCATCGGGCATGCTCTGCACCATCGCGTCTTCCGGCGACAGTGGCGCGGCGAGGGCGACGCTGGTCGCGCGCACGGCGCGATAGCGATCCAGCAGCGCGTGGCCATCCGCGGCAACGGCGGCGTGTGATCCGTGGCTGGAGAGCGAGATCGGCATCGCCCGAGGATACCCAGCCGTTCGCACGGTCGGGTTACGCTCGCGTGACGCCTTGATCGCCATGGATGGACCGATGCGCACCGACCACGTGCTGGAGCCGTCCGCCACCGCGCAGCCCGCGCAGTTCTGCCTGCCCGACGGGATCGTCTATCTGGATACCGCCGCGCACGGGCCGCGCCTGCGTAGCGTGCAGCACGCCGCGAGCGCGGCGCTGGACGCGGCCAGCAAGCCCTGGCAGCCGAGCGAAGCGGATTGGGAAGCCGCCATCGAGCGCGTGCGCGCGCTTGCCGCGGATTGTTTCGACGGCGATGCGTCCGCGATCGCACTGGTGCCGTCTGCCGCATACGGCATGGCGGTGGCCGCCAACAACGTGCCGCTGGCGCGGGGCGACGGCGTGCTGGTGTTGGCCGGCACGTTTCCGTCGCAATGGCTGGCGTGGCAACGGCGCTGTGCCCAGGTCGGCGCGCGGATCGTCGCGGTGCAGGCGATGCCTGGCGAATCGGCGACCGACGCCGTGGTGCGCACGCTGGCCACGGATCCGTCCGTCCGCGTGCTCCTGCTGGCGCACGTCGACTGGCGCGATGGCAGCGTGCTCGATCTCGATGCGATCGCTGCGCGCGCGCACGCGGCGGGTGCAGCGCTGGTGCTCGATTTGAGCCAGAGCCTGGGCGCATACCCGGCGCACGTCGCCAGGTGGCGGCCGGCGTTCGCGGTGACGGTCGGCTACAAGTGGCTGCTCGGTCCCGCCGGGCTGGCCTATGTGTGGGCTGCGGCGCCGTGGCGCGAGCACGGCGAGCCGATCGAACACCACTGGCTGGCGCGCGATCCGGAGCAGGTGTGGCTGGGCGACGTTCGCCGGGTTCCGGCGTTCCGGGCCGGCGCGCGCCGCTTCGATGCCGGTGGCGTTGCCGATCCCATGCGCCTGGCGATGGCCGAAGCGGCGCTGGCGCAGATCGGCGCCTGGCGCATCGAAGCGATCGCACCGGCGCTGCATTCGCGCACCGCTGCATTGGCCGATGGCCTGCGCGCGCTTGGGCTGTCGTCGTGGCTGGCGCCGGCGGCGACCGCACACATCCTCGGCGTGCGGCCACCGCGCGAGCGCCTGCAGGCGGTCGCCGGCGCACTGGCGCGCGCGGGCATTGTCGCCACCGTGCGCCAGGGTTATGTGCGGCTGGCACCGCACCTGCACGTCGGCGCCGGCGCGATGGCGTCGGTCGCGGCGGTCATGGCCGCCGCTGCCCGCGACGCCTGACATTCCTACGTGGTGCGTGATGTCTCGGGTTCGGCCACGGGCATCGGCACGGGATGGTCCTGCGCAGTCGGCGGCTGGCTGTCGCTGTCCTCGCGGAAGTTGGGCGGCAACCGGTTGTGGATGGCCGTTGCCGCGGTCGCGGCATGGCCGACGGCGACGCTGATCTGGTTGAGCGCACTGACCACGTCGCCGATGGCGTACAGGCCCTGGATGCTGGTCTGCTGATGGGCATCGACAACGAGCTCGCCGTTGTCGTCCACGCGCGCACCAAGCATTGCAGCCAGTTGCGATTGCGCCGCGCCACCTAGCACCGGATAGATGCTGTCGTAGCGGATGTCGCCATCCTTCTCGAACGACACCACGCAGTCGCGATCCAGCGGGCGCAGAGCGGTCGGTACCGGGCGAATCTTTATTCGCGCGCGTCGCGCCAGCGCTGCGCAGTCGCCGGACGGCTCACCCGCTTCCGACGCGATCGCATCGACCCGGCGTGAAAACGTGCGCAGGAACACTGCATGCCGGATGGCCACGTCGATCGGCGCATACACCGCCAGCCGCGCGTCGCTGGCCTCGTAACCGTCGCACACCGCGCACAAACGCACCACGCCCGCGTCGATGGCCGGCTGCAGCGCCTCAGCGCCGCCTTCAAGGCACGGCATGCGGTCGACAATGCCGCTGGCGAGCACCACGTTGCACGCAGACCAGCAATGGCCGTCTTCATCGCAGGCGACGAAGACGTCGTCGCGCTGCTGCAGCTCGATGATGCGGCCGTCGATGATCTGCGCGCCGTGGCCTTCGGCCTGCTGGCGCAGCCGGCGCAGCAGCGACAGCCCGGGAACGCCCGCCGGAAATCCCGGGCAGTTATGGCTTTCAGGTATCCAGCGCGCGCGGCTGTTGCCGGCATCGACCACGACGACGCGGCGATGGAAACGCAACAGGTACGTCGCCGCGGTCAGGCCGGCAGGACCGGCGCCGATGATCAGGCAATCGAGCGGCTCTGGTTTGGGCGTCGTACTCACGCCGCGCAGTGTCGACACGGCGCCGCCACGCCCGTGTGAGCGCGGTCAGCGTCCCTGGCCGACGTCGATGAAGCGCAGGAATTCCGCGCGCGTACGGGCATCGTCGCGGAAGGTGCCCAGCATCCTGGACGTGATCATGCTGACGCCACGCTTGTGCACGCCGCGCGTGGTCATGCATTCATGCGCGCCCTCGATGACCACACCGACGCCGCGCGGTTGCAGCACGTCGTTGATGCAGTCGGCGATCTGCGCCGTCAATTTCTCCTGCACCTGGAATCGGCGCGCGTAAGCCTCGACCACCCGCGCCAGCTTGCTGATGCCGACCACCTTGCCGTCGGGCAGGTAACCGACATGCGCCTTGCCGATGATTGGCGCCATGTGGTGCTCGCAATGGCTCTCGAACTCGATGTCGCGCAGCACGATCAGTTCGTCGTAGCCGGCGACCTCCTCGAAGGTGCGCGCCAGGTAGTCGCGCGGGTGCTGGCCATAACCGCTGAACCAGTCGCGATAGGCTTTGACCACGCGCTTGGGCGTGTCGAGCAGACCTTCGCGGTTGGGATCCTCGCCCGACCAGCGCAGCAGCGTGCGCACGGCCTCCTCGGCCGCCTCGCGGGTGACGCCATCGATGCCGGGCCGCAGGAGACCATCGTCGCCGTCGGCGTCATCGGGTGGAAGGGAGGCGTCGCGCATCGCGGCATCCGGAAGCGGGGAATCGGCATCCTACTGCACTGGTGACGGCGTCCCTCGATGCGGCGCAAAAGCCGCTGTGCCAAGGCGATCGCTCAACGTGCGGCGGACGGTAGCCGGCTGCCCGGTCTGCGGGCCTGCGCGGCGTTGTCGAGCGATTCCCAGGCATGGCGCATCGCCGGACGCGCACGGGTCCAGTCGAGCCGCGACCCGAAGTGCGAGGCGGCCTCCCAGCCTTCCTGCAGCTGTGGCTCGACCTGTTCGAAGGCACGGCCTTCATGACGCGCGTGCGCGTCGATCGCGTAGTGGTAGGCCGGCGCGTAGTCGTGCCAGACGAAGCCATCGCTGTAATAGGGCATGGTGTGGAAGATCTGCCGGAAGTGCCCGAGATCCTCGTCGCGGGTCGCGGCTTCCGACATCCGCGTGCCGACCAGTGCGCCGAGTGCACCGCCCGCCGCGGCCCCGAAAGCGAGCCCCGGTGGACCTGCGACAGCGGCGCCGATCGCGGCTCCAGCCGCCCCACCGGCCAGCGCTGCGCTGCCCGAGCCGAAAATATGGTCTTGCTTGAGCGTGCCCATGGCGGCCTCCCTCGCAGCTCCGGTGCCACGCTACGGCCGCGCGTGTTTCCCGCCGGTGAAGTCGCTGCAACACATCGGCGGGCGCAAAAAAAAAACGGGCCGCGCGAGCGGCCCGTGGAGAGAGAAACCCGCTCTGCCCTTCAGGACAGGAGCGGTCGTGCCAGACGATCAGCGACCGTCGTTGTCCGCGTCGCCCGGAATGGCGCGCTCGATGTGGTGCCAGCCATCACGCACTGCGCCCTTCGCTTCGGACCAACCCAGGCGGGAGTTCGCCTTGGTGGAATTCCAGTCGCGCTCGAGCTGCGGCTCGACGTCCTCGAAACGCTGGCCGCGGTACTGGCCGTAGGTGTCGTAGCCGTACTTGTACGCCGGCTGGTAGTCGTTCCAATCGCGGCCCGCCGTGTAGTACGGCGTCTCGCGATACTTGGTTTCGAAGTGCTTGTTGTATTCGGTCGGATTGACGGCCTCGGCGACACCGCCGCCAGCCTTCGCACCCAACGCTCCACCGACCACCGCACCGACCACGGTACCGACGGGACCGACGGCGGAACCCACGGCCGCACCTGTCACCGCACCAGCCACTGCGCCCGTGCCTTCACCAATGCTGTGGTCTTTCTTGATGTCGCTCATCTGGCATCTCCTCTTTCCGCGCTGCCGGTCAGCGGCTGCGTCAGTGGATGGACGATAGGAAAGCGGCTGTTGCATCGTCGTGAAAACAGCGAGCGCGTCGTTCATCAAGCCGAACGTGTTGGCGTCTCGTTCATGAAATGCTGCTTGTTTGTTTTTCGTTGCGGGGCACTGCCTGCAGGCGCTGTTGCAGGCCGGATACCCGCACGACATGTCGCTCCAATGCGGCGCGTACGGCGTCCTCGCTGGCGCAGACGTGCAGCTCGCAACGCGCCCGCGTGATCGCGGTATAGACCAGCTCGCGCGACAGCGTGCGCGCATCGTGTCGCGGCAGCAGCAACCAGACGCTGTCGAACTCCGATCCCTGCGCCTTGTGCACCGTCATCGCGAATGCGCTGTCGTGCGCAGGCAACGCCGACGGATGGACCCGGCGTACGCCATCGTCGCTGCCATCGGCAAACCAGACTGCGATCTCGCCGTCGTCCCCGCGCCAGCACACGCCCATGTCGCCGTTGAACAATTGCTGCCGGTAATCGTTCTGCTGCACCAGCAGCAGGCGCCCATGGAAATAGACTTCGCGGCGCACGCCGGCGAGTGCTTCCTCGATCCGTGCGTTCAATGCGATCGCACCCTGCGCACCGTCGCGCAATGCCGTCAGCAGGCGCACGCGCGCGGCCTGCACGAGCGCGGCGCGCGGGTCCCCGGCGTTGGCGATGCCACGCCAGGCGTCGAGCAGTCGCGCGCGCGACGGCCCGGCCAACGGATCCTCGAGGTCGGGTTGGAACGTGACACCGGGAAGTCCGCCGCGCAGCAGCGCCAGTGCACGCTCGGCATCGCCGTCGCGTACGGCTGCCGCCAGCGGCGCCAGATCCAGCGATGCGACCTGGCGATAGCCACGCTGCAGGTGCACGCGATGACCTGCAAGCAATGGCTGCGGCTGCGCTGCGACGGCCACGTCGCCCAGCAGCGGCGCGAGCGTCCGTGCAATGTCCGCGGGCAGCGCGGCGCATCCGATGGTCGCATCGCCCGCTGCAGCGTCGGAAATCGCGGCCAGCACATCACCGGCTTCGATCGAAGGCAGCTGGTCGCGATCACCCAGCAGCAGCAGCCGCGCGCCGTCGGCGACGGCTTCGCTGAGCTTGCACATCAACGGCAGGTCGATCATCGACGCTTCGTCGACCACGACGACGTCGAACGGTAGCGGGTCGGCGGCGCCGTGGCGGAACTGCACGCCGCCCGGAATCGTGCCGAGCAGCCGATGCAGGGTCTTCGCGGCGGCGGGCAGGCCGTCGCACCAGGTCGCGTCCACGCCATCGAGCCCGCGCAACCGCGCGGCCGCGGCACGGACGCTGTCGGCCAGGCGCGCAGCGGCGCGGCCC
>JAQGOI010000243.1 GCA_028293685.1 Lysobacteraceae bacterium
GTATCCATCTGCGGCGACATCGACAATCCCGTCAGGATCGCCAATGGCACCAGCACGAAGATCACGCCGAGGTAAGCGAGTTTCTGCAACGGGTTGTAACGCGTGGCGTCCTCACCGTGCGGAAGTCGGAAGCGCAGGTGATCGACGATCGACTTCGGGATGTCGCGCCAATCGCGCCGATGCATCGCCAGGTCGCGCTGCAGGTGGCGACTGCCCAGCGACCACACGAGATAGATGCTGCCGTTGATCACCCACAACCAGGCGAAGAACAGATGCCAGCGACGGCCCAGTGCCAGCGAGCGCGGGCCCGGAATCGTCGCCCACTCGGGAAACCCACGCTTGACGCGCATGCCGTCCGCGCGTTTCGACACGCCGAGCACACCGGAGGTGTCGAGATGTTCGTCGCCGATCGACGTGATCCCGCGCGCCTTGCCATCCGGCCCGCGAACGGCGTCGATGGAAAAATCAGGACGATCGAATCGGGATGCCGCGCCCCAGTACAGCGCGGGATGCGCGTTGAATATCTGCAGGCCGCTACCGACCAGCACGATCATGCACAGCAGGTTGATCCAGTGCATGACCCGCAACGGCAGTCGATGGCGCAGCACGACGCGCCATCCGCGAGGTGGCCCGACATCGGCATGCGGAACACCCAGGTCCATCGGGGTCGTCGCCATCGTCCACCTCCCGTGTCCACGGCAGGGTACGCCCGCCGCGACCGGATTCAAGCTTCGTCGACGACCGCTTCCCCGTAGAGATCGTGTTCGTCGCTGCCGAAGATCTCGACATCCACGAACTGGCCCGGCTGCAGGCCCGCTTCGAACCCGTTCTGGATCTGGACCAGCCCGTCGATCTCGGGTGCGTCGGCCCTGGAACGCGCGATGGCCAGCTCGCCATCGATCGCATCGACGAGACAGCGCTGGATGCTCCCGACCTTGGCCTCGAGCTTGGCGGTCGAAATCGCCTCCTGCCGCTCCATGAAGCGTGCGAGTCGCTCCTGCTTGAGCGATTCCGGCACCGGATCAGGCAGCGCATTGGCGCTGGCGCCCTCGACCGGGGAGTAAGCGAATGCGCCGACGCGATCCAGCTGGGCCTCATCGAGGAAGTCGAGCAGCGTCTCGAATTCGTCGTCAGTCTCACCGGGGAAGCCGACGATGAAGGTCGAGCGCACGGTGATGTCCGGACAGATGTCGCGCCAGCGCTGTATCCGCTCGAGCGTCCGGTCGACCGCGCCGGGACGCTTCATCAGTTTCAGGATGCGCGGGCTGGCGTGCTGGAAGGGGATGTCGAGGTAGGGCAGCAGCTTGCCATCCGCCATCATCGGAATGATGTCGTCCACATGCGGATACGGATACACATAGTGCAGCCGCGTCCAGATGCCGAGCTCACCCAGTCCCTCGCACAAGGCTTTCATGCGCGTCTGGTAGGACCTGCCCCGCCATTCGCGCTCGGCGTAGCGGACATCGACTCCATACGCCGATGTGTCCTGCGACACCACCAGCAATTCGCGGACGCCGCTCGTGGCGAGCTTTTCCGCTTCACGCAATACGTCGTCGATGGGACGCGACACCAGGTTGCCGCGCATCGACGGGATGATGCAGAAGCTGCAGCGGTGATTGCAGCCTTCGGAAATCTTCAGGTACGCGTAATGCCGTGGCGTGAGCTTGACGCCGACATCAGTGTCATCTTCCACCGCACGTTGCGGCAGCAGGTTGGTGAATGGGTCGTGCCGCTGCGGCAACGCCGTATGAACTGCCGACATGACGCTGACGTAGTCCTGCGGCCCGCTGATCGACAGCACACCGGGGTGCGCCTGGCGGATGACGTCGGCGCGCTTGCCCAGGCATCCGGTGACGATCACCTTGCCGTTCTCCGCCATGGCCTCGCCGATGGCGTCGAGCGATTCGGCCACCGCCGAGTCGATGAACCCGCAGGTGTTGACGACGACGACGTCGGCATCGTCGTAGCTCGGCACGATGCCGTAACCCTCGGCGCGCAGCTGGGTGAGGATGCGCTCGGAATCGACCAGCGCCTTGGGGCAACCGAGGCTCACGAAGCCGATCTTTGGCGAAAGCAGGGACATGGGCGGCGCAGTGATGACGGCCGCGAATTATACGGCGCTAGAATCGGAGCCCCGATGCGAGGAAGCGCCATGGGTCACGATATTGCCCTTGAGACGTCACTGGGCAGCGTCAGCGGCTGGCGCGCGGACCCGATCGAGGCACCGCACGGCGGCCTGGTCGTCGTCCAGGAGATCTTCGGGGTGAATGGGCACATGCGCAGCGTCTGCGACCGTTACGCCGCTGCCGGTTTCGTGGCGCTGGCGCCTGCCTACTTCGATCCGGTCGAGCGTGGCGTCGACCTGGGCTACGACGCGGATGGATTCGCGAAAGGCAAAGCGCTGGTTTCGGAACTCGGGCTGGAGCGTGCCACGGCCATCACGGCTGCCGCATGTGCGCTGTTGAAAGGCGAAGGATTGCGCGTCGGCGTCGTCGGCTTCTGCTGGGGCGGGACGGTCGCGCTGCTCGGAAACCTGCGCCTGGGCCTGCCGGCGGTGAGCTATTACGGCGCACGCAACGTGCCATTCCTCGATGAACCACTGCGAGCGCCGATGCAGTTCCACTTTGGCGCGAACGACAGCAGCATCAGCGCCGGTGATGTCGAGCTGCACCGGCAGAAAATGCCCGACGCCGAAATCCATGTCTATCCCGCCGGCCATGCGTTCGATCGCGACGTCGACCCTAAGGCGTTCGATCCCTCCAGTGCCCGGCTGGCGCGCACACGCACGCTCGCATTTTTCGATGCGGCCTTGCGTTGAACACCATCGAGACGAGCGAGTCATGAACCGAGATCCCAACCCCCGCTATGCCCTGCATGCGCAACTCGATGCAGATACGTTCCCGGTCGCTGCATTTGCGTTGAGCGACCTGCGCTTGATGGACGATGCCAACTATCCCTGGGTCGTGCTGGTGCCGCGGGTGGCGCAGGCGCGTGAGCTGGTCGATCTTGACAGCAGCCAGCGCCACGCATTGAGTGACGAGATCGATCGCGTGTCGCGCGCGCTGCACGACGGCTTCAAACCCTACAAGCTCAACATCGCCGCCTTGGGCAACCTGGTGCCGCAACTGCACGTGCATGTGATCGCGCGCCGGCAGGATGATCCAGCGTGGCCATCGCCCGTGTGGGGCCGGGTGGCCGCCCGGCCATACACGCCCGAACAGCTGGTCGAGCGCGTTGCGTTGCTGCAGGACCTGTTTCGCGATTGATGCCATCGGCCGACGCCAGCGACGCGCTGGACCTCCCACGAATCGAACGACTCGGCGAGGATGCCGTGCTGTTGCGCTTTGGCACCGGGATCGATGCGGCGTCGAACGCCCGCGTGCATTCGTTTTCGCGCCAGCTCGACACGCTGCGGCCTCCATGGTTGATCGACGTGGTCCCGGCCTATGCGTCATTGGCTCTGTTCGTCGACGCCACGGCGTGGCCGGAGAACTGCGATCCGCAGACCGAAGCGATCCGCTGGCTCGGCGCGCAGGCATTCACCGAATCCGCCTGCGTTGCGGCCCGACTGGTCTCCATTGACGTGCATTACGGCGGTGGCAGCGGGCCCGACCTGGAGTCGGTCGCCCGACACAGTCATCTCGCACCTG
>JAQGOI010000244.1 GCA_028293685.1 Lysobacteraceae bacterium
TGGCCGGCGCATTGGCGCCAGCGGCCGCGGACGCTGCCGCCGCTTCCGCGGCGGCGCTAGGCGCGGTGCTGGCGGTTGCTGTGGGCGTCGATGCGGCCGGGGCAGTGGCGGTCTGGGTGCAGGCCGCCAACGGCAGCAGCATCGACAGCAGCAGGGCGGCGCGCGTCAGGGGAAAGCGGTTCATGGGCAGGCTCCGATCAGGAATGCGGGGGGCGATGCGCAGCGGCGCGCAGCGCCTGGATCAGGGCGCTGGCGGTGCGCAGCCCCTCGGTGTGGGTCGCCGCCGTGATCCGGTAACGACCGTTGATCACCAGCGTGGGCGTGCCCTCGACGCCACTGTGCAGTGCGAACTGTCGCGCGTGTTCCAGCCTGGCTTCGACCGGTCCGCTGAGCATGTGGGTCATGGCCTTGCCGGCATCCAGGCCATGTTGCCCGAACCACGCCGCCATTTCGTCGACGCTGGGATTGCGCGGCAGCGTGCCGTCGGCGTGGATCGCCTGGAAGATGGCGTCATGCATCACTGGCAGCGTGCCGAAATGCTGGGCAGTGAAGTAGGCACGCGCGAGCACGTCGCCGGCGGTGAAGACGGCGGGCACCGGCGTGAAGCGCACGTCCGGCGGCAACCGGCGCGCCCAGGCGGCCAGCTCCGGTTCGAATTCAGCGCAATGCGGGCACCAGTAGCCAAACACTTCGACCACTTCGACCTTGCCCTGCAACGGCGCATACGGCCGGGCATCGTCGATCGTGACGTAATCGGTGCCTTCGACCGGCGGCGCGGCAGGCGCACCGAAGGCCGGCGCGAACACCAGCGACAGTCCGCAGAGCAGTGCGAGGACTCGATTCACGGGCGTGGGCTCCTGCTGACGTTGTTGCACGCCGGACAAAAAAACGCCGGCTCAAACCATCGGGCCGGCGACTGATTCAAGGAACTCAAATGTCCGACCACGCCGTGGCGGCGAAGTTCAGCGGGCCGGCGCGGCTGCGCCGGTCGCGGCCGCGCCGGTCGCGGCCGCACCTTCGTCGGCGCGTGGATGCAGGCCCTGCAGGTAGCTGGCCAGCGCCTGGATCTCATCGTCGGTGAGCGGTTTTGCAACGTTCGCCATGATGTTGAACAGGTGCGGATCGGTGCGCGTCGTGGTGCCGGCCCGGTATTCCTGCAACCGGCGGACCACATACGCCGACTGCTGACCGGCGACGTGGGGGTACGCCGGGCCGGGATTGCCCGCGCCTGTCGGGCCGTGGCAGGCCATGCAGGCCGGAATACCGCGCTCGGGATCGCCACCCCGGAAGAGCTTCTGGCCCACTTCGAAATATTTCTTGCCCGCATTGGGGCCCGTCGGAATCGGCGTGTCGTCGGCGATGCCCGCCGCGGCCTTCTGCTGGGCGAAGTGCGCGCCGAGGTCGCGCATGTCCTGCGCGCTGAGGGGCGCGGCCATCGGCATCATCACCGCGGCCATGCCGCCGGTGCGCTGGCCGCTCTTGAACAACGCCAGCTGCTGGGCGACGTAACGCTCCGGCATGCCCGCCAGGCGCGGGTATTGCGGATCGGTCGGGTTGCCGTCCAGGCCATGACAGGCGGCGCACGCGCCGGCCTTGGTGGCTCCGGCCTTGGGGTCGCCCCAATGCGCCTTGGCAAGATCGGCCACCGCCGCCGCGTCCAGCGGCGCCGCCTGCACCGGGGCCTTGTCCGGCACCGGGGTGACGGTGGTCTGGGCGTAGGCGACCGCCGCCATGCCGATGCCCAAGGCGCAGGCGGCGAGGGCAGCGGTGATACCGATAGCGCGGACGTGGCGCATACAAGGCTCCGAGGGACGCGAAGCGGGCGCCGAGGGCGCCCGCAGAGACGCGGAATTATCGTCGTCGCGATGGTTGATGGTCAAACCAGCACACGGTGCGCGGCCGGCGCCATGCGCGCGTGCCATATCCTATGAACATGGCCATCCCCAATCCGCTTGCCCGCGCCCAGTACCTGCTCGCCGCGCACACGTTCCGGCAACTGCCGCCCGATGGCGGCCATGAAGTCGCCTTCGCCGGGCGATCGAATGCCGGAAAGTCCAGCGCCCTCAACGCCCTGTGCCAGCAGAACGCACTGGCGCGCGTGTCCAAGACGCCCGGCCGCACGCAGCAGCTGGTGTTCTTCGACATTCCACCCACCACCGACCGTTTCCTGGTCGACCTGCCCGGTTACGGCTACGCCAAGGTGCCGCATGACCTGCAGGCCCATTGGCAGGCGTTCCTCGACGGTTACTTCGGCAGCCGGCAGGCGTTGCGTGGGCTGGTGGTGGTGATGGACATCCGGCATCCGCTGCGCGAGTACGACCGGCAGATGCTCGGCTACGCGGTCGAGCGCGGCCTGCCGGCGCACGCGCTGCTGACCAAGGCCGACAAACTCAGTCGCGGCGCGCAGGGCAATGCGTTGCTCGCGGTGCGCAGGGACCTGTCGTCGGCGTTTGGCGACACCGTCAGCGTGCAGACGTTTTCGGGTGAATCCAAACTGGGCGTCGACCAGGCGCGGGCCGTCGTTTCAGGCTGGCTGGAGTTCTGAGTCCGGCGTCAAACGTGCACGCCGAGCCAGCGCCCGACCAGCGACGCTGCCGCCATCGCCAGCGCTCCCCAGAACACCACGCGCGCCGCACCCCGCAGGATCGACGCGCCACCGGTCCAGGCCGCCAATGCTCCTGACAGCGACAACGCGAGCAGCGTGGTGGCGATGGTGACCGGCTCCACCTGCGCCGCCGGTGCCAGCAGGACGGCAGCCATCGGCAGCGTCGAGCCCACCGCGAATGCCGCGGCCGATGCCAACGCCGCCTGCAGCGGTCGGGCGCGCAGGGTGTCGGTGATGCCCAGTTCGTCGCGCGCGTGCGAACCCAGTGCGTCGTGCGCCGTCAGCTGTTCGGCAACCTGGCGGGCGAGCGGCAACTGCAGCCCGCGCTTGACGTAGATGTGGGTCAGTTCGAGCAGCTCGCTGTCCGGATTTTCGGCCAGCTCGAGGGTTTCCTTGGCGATGTCGGCACGCTCGGTATCGGCCTGCGACTGCACCGAGACGTATTCGCCGGCGGCCATCGACAGCGCGCCGGCCACCATGCCGGCGACGCCGCTGGCCAGGATCGCGCTGTGGCCGACACCGCTGGCGGAGACACCCACCAGCAACCCGGCCACCGACACGATGCCATCGTTGGCGCCGAGCACCGAGGCGCGCAGCCAGCCGGCGCGGCCCGAACGATGTGTTTCCCGATGCCAACGGCGCATGCCACTCTCCCCGGCGCGTTCGGCGCGAGGGCCATCATCGCGCACGTCGGGTGATGAGGGGCAGTGTCCAGCCCAAACTCCCGCCGATGTCGACGTGCGCGAAACGGCCGCCACCTTGCGATATGGCGGCCTCACCCCCAACCTGCACACCCCACTGCGAGCGATCCGATGTCGAGCCCAAGCAGCGTCGTCGACTCCCCGATCACCCAGCGCCAAACCCTTGTCGATTACCTGGCTGCCGGCGGCCGGGCCAAGGCCGACTGGCGCATCGGCACCGAGCACGAGAAGTTCGGCTTCAACCTCGAAGACCTGCGACCG
>JAQGOI010000254.1 GCA_028293685.1 Lysobacteraceae bacterium
AGCGCAACGTGATGGAATTCCTGCTGATCAACCATCCGCTCGATTGCCCGATCTGCGACCAGGGCGGCGAGTGCGAGTTGCAGGATCTTTCGCTGGGTTACGGTCGCTCGGTCAGCCGTTTCAGCGAGCGCAAGCGTGTCGTTGCCGACGAGGATCTCGGCCCGCTGGTCGCGACCGACATGACGCGCTGCATCCAGTGCACGCGTTGCGTGCGTTTCACGGCGGAAATCGCAGGCACCTACGAGCTCGGAGGAATGCTGCGCGGCGAGAATCTTCAGATTGGTACCTACGACGGCAAGCCGCTGACGACCGAGTTGTCGGGCAACGTCATCGATGTGTGTCCGGTCGGCGCCTTGACCAACAAGGTGTTCCGTTTCCGTGCCCGTCCGTGGGAGCTGATGGCGCGCGAATCGCTGGGTTACCACGATGCCATGGGTAGCAATCTGTTCCTGCATGCGCGCCGCGGTGACATCCTGCGCACGGTGCCGCGCGACAACGAAGCGATCAACGAATGCTGGCTGTCGGATCGCGATCGCTATTCGCACCAGGGCCTTTACGCGGACGATCGCGCGCTGCAGCCGATGATCAAGGATGCTGGCGCCTGGCGCACCGCGTCCTGGGATGAAGCCATCGTGCGGGCTGCGCAGATCCTGCGCGACAACGGCGCGGACAAACTCGGCATCCTGGCGCACCCGGCGACGTCCAACGAGGAGGGCGCGCTGCTGGCGCGTCTCGCCGAAGCGCTCGGTACCGGCAATCTAGACCACCGCATCGCGCAACAGGACTTGTCGGACGGTGCCGTTGCCGAGCCGTTTGAAATGCCGCTCGCCGCCATCGAGCACGCGGATGCGATTGTTCTGGTCGGATCCAACCTGCGCTTTGAATTGCCGCTGTTGCATGCACGTGTACGCAAGGCCGTGCAGGCCGGTGCACAGGTGCACGTCGTCGGCCCCGTCGATTTCGATTTCACCTTCGATACCGCCAGCAAGCAAATTGTTCGGCCGTCACAGATTGCCGATGCGGTCGCGCGGGTAAGGCTGGATGGCGCGTCGCGCGCTGTCGTGATCGTGGGCGCCGTGGCGGAAGCGAGTCCACATGCCGCCGCCATCCGTGCTGCCGCCAGGCAGCTGGCTGTTTCAAACAACGCTGCGCTATGCCGGATTCCTCAGGGCGCCAACGCAGTTGGCCTGGCTCGCGCTGGCCTGCTGCCTGCCACTCGGGATGCGCAGGCCATGTTGTGCGATCCGCGCAGCGCCTATGTGCTGTACGGGATCGAGCCTGGCCTGGATTTCGTCGACCAGGGCGTTGCGATGCGCGCGCTGGGCGCAGCCCAGGTCGTTGCCTTCAGTCATTTCGCGTGTGAGTCCACCCGTGCCGTGGCCGACGTGATCCTGCCGATCGCATTGCTGCCGGAAATGGATGCGACGTTGACGAATCTTGACGGACAGGACCAGCGTGCGCTTGCCGGTGGGAAGCTGCCAGGCGATGCGCGCGCTGGCTGGCGTGTGCTTCGCGCGCTGGGTGGCGAGCTCGATGCCCCCGGATTCGAATTCAACGATCTTGCCGGGCTGCGCAACAGCCTCCAACCACGCGTGGTTACGGTATCCAAAGGTTCGGTACCGCAGGCAAGTGCCAGTAGTCTGGAAGTAGCGGTCTCGCAAGCCATCTACCGCACTGATGCCGTGGTGCGTCGTGCCGCTGCGCTCCAGGCGCATCCGCTGACGTTGGGCGCGCGCATCATCCTGCACCCGCACGACGCACAGGCGGCGGGCGCGGAAACTGGTTCCGTGGTGAACGTTGGGAACGCAAGCGGAACGGCGACGCTTCCGCTAGCCATCAGCGACAAGGTCGCCCAAGGTTGTGCATGGGTGGAGTCGGGCTATGGCGCCACCGCCAGCCTCGCGTGCGGCCGAATTGAGGTGCAGAGCGCATGAGTCCGATTGCACCGCTGTTCGATCCGTTCCGTGACTGGCTGCTGTCGCTCGGCACCATCGGCCTGCTGGTGTGGATCGTGCTCAAGGTGCTGGCGATCGCGGTACCGGTCATCGTCAGCGTCGCGTTCTACGTGGTCTGGGAACGCAAGCTCATCGGCTGGATGCATGTGCGGCATGGCCCGATGTATGTCGGGCGCGGCGTGCTGCAGGCGTTCGCCGATGTCTTCAAGTTGCTGTTCAAGGAGGTCATCCAGCCAGCCAAGGCGCAGCCGGTGCTGTATGTGCTCGCGCCGCTGATCACGCTGGTGCCAGCCTTCGCCGCGTGGGCCGTGGTGCCGTTCGACGCGAAGATCGTTCTGTCGAATGCCAATGCCGGTCTGCTTTACCTGTTGGCGATGACATCCCTCGGCGTCTACGGAATCATCATCGCTGGTTGGGCGTCCAATTCGAAATATGCCTTCCTCGGCGCCATGCGCGCCGCGGCGCAGGTGGTGAGTTACGAAATCTCCATGGGCTTTGCGATGGTGGGGGTCCTGATCGCCGCGGGCAGCCTCAATCTCACCGACATCGTCATGGCGCAGTCGGGCAACGCTGGCGCGTTCGAGTGGTTCTGGCTGCCATTGCTGCCGTTGCTTCTGGTGTACTTCCTTTCAGGCGTGGCAGAGACCAACCGCGCGCCGTTCGACGTGGTCGAGGGCGAATCCGAAATCGTTGCCGGCCACATGGTCGAATACTCAGGCTCGCAGTTCGCGCTGTTCTTCCTGGCCGAGTACGCCAACATGATCCTGGTCAGCTTCCTGACCTC
>JAQGOI010000258.1 GCA_028293685.1 Lysobacteraceae bacterium
ACCAGTTCAACACCGACTGGGATGGCAACTGGAAGCACGCAGTCAGCGAAGACGGCAATACATGGTCAGTCGAAATCCTGATCCCGTGGAACATCGCGCCGATGCAAGGCGGACACGATGGCAAGCGAACGCTGGGACTGCAACTGGACCGCGTTGTAGGGGCGACTGGCGAACGGATGGGCTGGCCGGCGATCTTCGGCGGTGAGCCGCGCTTCCTCACCGCGTTTGCAAAGGTCGAAGTGCCCGCGTACAGCCAGGCGCTGCTCGCGGTGACGCCGTATGCATCGGTTCTGTACGACAACGTGCGTGGCCGGGCGAAGGTCGACAGCGGTGCCGACGTGTTCTGGAAGCCCAATGGGAGGTTCCAGCTCAGCGCCACGCTCAATCCGGATTTCGGCCAGGTCGAGAGCGATCAACTCGTCGTCAATTTCAGCGCTGTGGAAACCTTTTTCAGCGACAAGCGTCCGTTCTTCACCGAGAACCAGGGCTTTTTCGACGTGCCGTTCGGTTCGCTCAACAACAACGCCAATCGCCTGATCTATACCCGGCGCATCGGCGCCTTGGCCGATGATGGCAGCGGTTCGGGCGACGTCACTGCGGCTGTCAAGATCAACGGCAGCACTGGAGCGCTCAACTACGGCGTGTTCGCAGCGACCGAAGCCGACGACGTCGGTCGCGATTTCTATGCATTGCGCGGCACACGCGACTTTGACGAGCAGGGCATCGGCGCGATGGTGACTCGCGTGAACCGACCCTTCTTCGACCGCACGGCGACCGTGTACGAGTTCGACCATCGCTGGAATCCGACCGACAAGTTCGGCATTCGCACGACCATCGTGGGCAGCGATGTCCAGCAGCCGGGCCTGTCGACCCGCGACAGCGGTGGACAGGTCAGGATCGACTACGACATGGGCAACACCTGGCGCCAGCAGTTGTTTGCGATGCACCTGGGCGGTGACCTCCAGCTCAACGATTTTGGTTACCTGGAGCGCAACAACTACAACTACTTGCGCTATGAACTCGCCCATCGCGTCTCCACGCTGCCGTCGACGTCGAGTTATGCGTCCCACGACTGGCGCTACGTGCTGCTGCATCAGGCCAACGACGATGGCATCACGCTCGCCGACGCCTGGTCCATCAAGCGCGCCAGCGACACCCGCGATGGCGGCAACGAGTTCATCGAGATATCGCAATTCTTCCCGGGCCACGACGACCTCATCACCCGCGGCAATGGCGTGGTCCGTGTCCCCGGCAAGCTGTACGGCTATTTCGAACGCTTCCACCCTCGGAAGGACCGCTGGTCGTTGTACTGGCGCGTTCGCTATTCGGCCGAAGGCCTGGGTGGTCCCCGCCATGGCGCATTCGACATCGACATCAACCCGACGTACTTCGTCAGTGACAACCTGAGTCTCTTCGCCGAACTGTTCGCCTGGCACAACCCGGACTGGCTGATCTGGCCCTGCGGCAACGCGTCCAATTGCCCGGGCGGCAACAATGTGGTCGCCACCTACAACGCCAACCAGCTGCAGCTCAACGGCGGCGTGCAGTGGACGATCAGTGCCAGGCAGGAACTGCGGCTCAAGCTTGAAACCATTGCGCTCGATGCGCGCACGCGTCAGGCATGGCGGGTGGCGCCCGATGGAACTCCGGTTGCGAGCAATGACCCGGTATCGGATTTCAGCCTGCGCAACCTCGGTTTCCAGATCCGGTATCGCTACGAACTGGCGCCACTGTCCAATCTCTACATCGCCTACGTGCGCGGCGGTTTCGGGTACCAGGATTTTTCTCGCGATGTCGTCCCGCTGCTCGGCGACAGCTTCTCGCTGCATGACAGCGAACAATTGCTGATCAAGCTGAGCTACCGCTTCGAGCTATGAGTCCGGTCATGACGTCGCTCAAAGGTCGTCTTCGCCCGGAAAAGAAACGTTGATTTCACCAACAATGACGACGTCGCCCAATCGCGGGTAGCGCGGATCGTTGCTTGCGTAGGTGTCTTCGCCCACCGGGTAGCGCCCGCCACGATGGTCGAGGCGGAGATTGAACCGGACCGGTCCGTCGGCCATCGTTTGCAGGCGGCCTTTCTTCCAGTCGTTCACGACACCGCCGTAGTCCCAGTCGAACCCGGTGAAGGCGATTGGCTTTCCGTTGAGTTCGACCAGCCTGGACAGCGTGGTACCGGTGGTGATGCCGTTGTCGAGTTGCCAGCGCGACGGCGTGTCCGTGACGCGGATCATCGCCAGGCCGCGCAGCCGCTTCTCGTCCTGGAAGTAGAGATAGGCGCGCCGTGTTGCGTCGTCCGGGAACAGGACCAGGCCACGCGAGGTGTCGCCCTCGGCACCAGGAACCTCGCCCACCCGCACGTAGGCTGCGCCGAAACGCTGCTCCAGCCACAACTGACTGGTACTGGCTGCAAATTGGCCTGGCAGTCGATACGTTTCCGCCTTGCCCAGATCGGCCGGGACCGCATCGGCATCGTCTGCGACTCCCATGAGCGATGCCGAGTGCGTCGCGATGTCGGGATCTTCGGAGGCGGCGTCGGCAGGCGCGGCTGGCTGGACCTGGCGTGTCGGTTGCGGCTTCGCGATCGCGGTCGCAGCAGGCACCGGGGCGCGTTCGCACGCGGCCAATGCAAGCATCAGCAGGACCGCGCCGCCGAACTTCACGGGGACGCCGCGCGCAGCGTCGCCGAAGCAATATGCCAGGCCATCTGCTCAGGCGTGGCGCCGTCGACCACGGCCCGCCGCAATGTGTACGTCCCCACATAGCGTTGCACGCTGCCATCGCGCGCCGTGGCTTCGAGCGTCACCGGAACCTGGACAAACCGCGATCCCGCAGCGCCTTCGACATTGCCAGGCGCGCCGATCTCGGCTTCGGCATGCGCGGTGTTGGCAAAGCCATCGGCAAACTGCTGCAGCGTCTGACCGCTCGAGCGGCCGCCGTCGGACCACAGCGACCACGCATGCGCATAGTTACCATCGTCGATCGCAGCGTAATAGTTGCGGACGACTGCTACGGCATCAGCCGTCGTGGGCTCGTTGGCGCTCCCGGCAACGACCGGCGCGGATGCGTCGGCATCGGTCGCATCAGGATCCGACGCGGTCTCATCCGCAGCTACCGGTGTTGCGGTGTCTGCATCGGGCGGTGCCGTGGCCGTATCCCGGATACCGATCTGGCCTGGGCCCGGTCGCGACGGCATTCCGGTGACCGATCCGGAGGCGGCTTCTGGTTTTGGCAGGCTGGCATCGGCCTGGGCTTGTGGATCGTCGGCGCTGCCGCCCTGGTTGTGCGCCCGGCAAGCGACGAGCAGCAGCGTGCAAAAGGCGATGGCAACGATCCGGCGCATGTTTACTGATCCAGGTGAACGACGACTTGGCCGTTTTCGATGGTGGTTGCGCCGATGCGTCGTTGACCGAGGCGAGCGAGCAACGAATTGTCGAACGTGTAGACCGGTTCGTCGCGCGCGTAGTCGGCGAGCCAATGGTTGATCAGATCGCGGCCGGTTGCATTCATCGCACCGCCCAGGGCGGGCATGTCGATCGATTCGAGACTGGGCTGGTCCAGGTGCAGGCCGTTGGTCCCGGCATCGAAACGCAACCCGCTCGCAACGGCAAAATGGCCAGAAGGCTGGCTTGCACGCTGGCCCAGTGCGCCGATCGCTACATCGAAGTCCAGGCGAAGGCGACGGCTGCCCTGCGGGATGCTCAGGCGCGGGTGCATCACCGACAGCGTCACCAGGCCACCGAGCTTCTGGTAGTCGCGCGGAAAACGTCGGTCGATGTATCCCTGCAGCTGCGGTGCCGTCAATGAGATCTGGTTGCCAAGCAAGCCGGTGACGGCGCCCAGCGCGGAGCACCCGGCCAGCACTGTCAGCAAAACAAGAAGTGAAGTACTGCGCATCAGCCGCATCCCATGCCTCCATCGACCAGCATCGGATTCGTAGTCGAGCACGATGCAGGTGAATGTCGCGCCGTGGCCCGGCTCACAGGGTCTTGCGGCCTGGATTGAGCCAGGCCAGCAACAGGCCAAGCAACAGCATGGCGATCGCGCTGAAGATCATCTGCTTGTGCACCAGCATCGCCGGCAAAGGTTGGACGGCGTAATAGATCAGATAGCCTGGAATGGTCGACATGACCGCCACTGCGGCGCCGAAACGCAGACCGCCCGCCGGCGACGACCGCATCGGGTCGCTGCACTGCATGTACAGCCAGGTCAGGCCAAAGCCGATCAGCACGTGCGCAACCAGCATGTAGGGCATGTAGGCCTGCGCGTCGGCGGGCGCGCGCATGAGGCCGGTTGCAACGAGCGCGTTGTAGTCACCTTGCAGCAGGAGCCCGTGAACCAGGAAGTCCAGCAGCATGGCTGCAATGGAAACGACGATGCCGCATACCCAGAAGCGCTTGCGCATGGTGGACTCCATTGCTGCGTCGTGATGGCTGAAGCGTGCGGCCGGAACGATGCTAACGCGGCAGCCGGCAGGGCGGAAGCACCTTCACGCCGCCCCACGCGGACCGCGGCGTAGGGTCCGTCATGGAATCCAACGGGAGGCCTTCATGAAAACCGCAGGCATCACCCTGCTGCTGCTCGCTGCCCTGGCCGGACCGGCGACTGCAGCTGACTTGCGATTGCACGCGTTGCTCGATGGCGCCAGCGTCGTGTCCGCCACTGAGTCGAAAGGCACCGGCGAAGCCACCGCCATCCTGACCGACGACAACAAGGTCAGGCTCAACCTCGTGTTTGGCGGTCTGGCATCAGGTGTCACCGGTGCGGCGATCCAGCTTGGCAGTAGTTCGGAAAATGGTGCGGTCGCCGCGCCGCTGGATGTCCGCAAGAACGTGACGTCCGGATCGTTGCTCAACGTGCAACTGACCCTGACGCCGGACGCCGCGGCGAGCATGCGCGACGGGAATACCTATCTGCTCGTTACCACCGTGGACCATCCGGAAGGCGCCATTCGTGGCCAACTGCTCCCACAGCCCGTGCGATTGAGGCCGGCGGCTCCCACAACGCCTTGATTCGGCCGATTTCGAGCGTCAGGCAATAAAAAAAGGGCTGGTCGTAACCAGCCCTTCTGCAACAGGACAACGCCTTGTGGGG
>JAQGOI010000263.1 GCA_028293685.1 Lysobacteraceae bacterium
GACTGGTCCGCAGTTTCGACGCGCGCCCATGAACCGTGGCTGGCAGCAGTGTGCGCCCGATCAATAACCCGCGGCCTGGCCGTCCTTGCGCGATTCGCTGGCCCCGATCCAGCCGCCGTTGGGGTTCACCATGATCGCCTGGTAGCCGCCGTAGGGGCCGTCGGAAAAACGCACCGAATGGCCCTTGCGCATCAGCGCGCGCACGGTCTCGTAGCTGAAGCCGCTTTCCAGGTCGACTTCACCACCGTCGGTCATCGCCGCGACCTGCGCCTCGGGGTCGGTCGAGCCGTCGTGCTGGATGCGCGGCGCGTCACCGGCTTCCTGCAGGTTCATGCCGAAGTCGATCAGGTTCATCAGGATCTGCGCGTGCCCCTGCGGCTGCATCGCCCCGCCCATCACGCCGAAGCTCAACCACGGCTTGCCGGCCTTGGTGACGAACGCTGGAATGATCGTATGGAACGGCCGCTTGCCGGGCGCGAATGCATTCGGGTGGCCGGCCTTGAGCACGAACTGCTCGCCGCGGTCCTGGAAAATGAAGCCAAGACCCGGCGGCGCCATGCCGCTGCCCATGCCGCGGTAGTTGGACTGGATCAGCGACACCATCATGCCGTTGGCGTCGGCGGTGGTGAGGTAGACGGTGTCGCCTTCGTCCAATGTCTTCGGCGTGCCGGGTTCGACCACGCGCGCCGCCTTGTCCATGTCGATCAGCTTGCGACGCTGGTCCGCGTATGACTTCGAGATCAGCTCGGCGACCGGGGTCCTGTAGAACTCCGGATCGGCGTAGAACCGCGCGCGATCGGCGAACGCGAGTTTCTTCGCTTCGACGAACAGGTGCACGTGCTCGGGACTGCCGAAGCCGTACTTCTTCAGGTCGAAGCCCTCGAGCAGATTCATGATCTGCAGCGTGGCGATGCCCTGGCCGTTGGGCGGCAGTTCCCAGATGTCGTAGCCGCGGTAGTTGCTCGAGACCGGCTCGACCCATTCGCCGTGGTGCGCGGCCAGGTCGCCGTAGGAGAGGAAGCCGCCATTCGCCTTGAAGTAGGCATCGATGCTGTGCGCGATGGCGCCCTTGTAGAACGCATCGCGGCCGCCGTCGGCGAGCTTCTGCAGCGTGTCTGCCAGTGTCGGCCGCGTCCACATTTCGCCGGTCCGCGGGCCACGGCCGTCGCGGGTGAACTGTTCGCTGAACCCCGGATATTTTGACAGTCGCGCTACCGACGCACTCCAGTAATACGCGATGACTTCGCTGACCGGAAAGCCCTCGCGCGCATAGCGGATCGTCGGCGCCAGCAGCGTTTTCATCGGCAGCGTGCCGAAGCGGTCGTGCAACGCGAACCACGCATCGACCGCCCCAGGCACGGTGACCGGCAACGGACCGTAAGCCGGAATCGCGGTCAGGTTACGCCGCTGGAATTCGGCCAGCGTTAGCGATTTCGGCGAACGTCCGGAACCGTTGTAGCCGTACAGCCTGTGCGTCTTTGGATCCCACACGATGGCGAACAGATCGCCACCCATGCCGCTGCCGGTCGGCTCCATCAGCCCAAGCGCGGCGTCGGCCGCGACCGCCGCGTCCAGCGCACTGCCGCCCTGCTTCATCACGTCCAGCGCGATCTGCGTCACCAGCGGTTGCGAGGTCGCGGCCATCGCATGCGGTGCATACACTTCGCTGCGCGTGGCAAATGCTTTGCCGGTGATGCGGTCGGCCGCGCCGGCCGTCCCGGCCGCGGCAAGCGCAGCGCACAGCAGCAGGCCGGACCAGCGTGGAGCAGCAGGCCTGCGACGGTGCGTCGGGTGGCAACGGTTCGCCATGACAGATCTCCGGTCTGGAGCCGGGACAATACTGCAAGTCCGCAAGCGCGCGCGGACCGATGTGCGATCGGTCGGTTGCGACTCGCCTCCGGATCGTTACCGCGCTTGTGCGTTCACGCGGTTTCGGCGGCGAGCGGCGATCCGACAGCGGCGCTGCCGGCGCGCAGTCGCGCCGCGAACGCATCGGCCGGCTCCGGACGCGCATAGAAGAAACCCTGGACATGGGTGAAGCCCAGCTCCCGCAGCACGATGTCCTGCTCGGCGAGCTCGATGCCCTCGACCACCACTTCCAGCGACAACGCGTTGGCCAGATCGCGTACGGCGGTGACGATCGCACGCGCGTTGTGGTCGGTCGTCAGGTCGTCGATCATCGCCTTGTCGAGCTTGAGCGTATCGACCGGGAACCGACGCAGGTACGCCAGCGACGAATAGCCGGTGCCGAAGTCGTCGATTGCCAGGCGGATACCCAGCGCGCGCAGCGCGTCCAGCGTGGGCACGGATGCACCCGCGGTCTGCATCAGCGTCGTCTCGGTGATCTCCAGGCACAGGCGTTCTGGCGGCAGTCCCGATGCGGCCAGCACTTCGGTGACCGTATCGAGCAATCGTGGCTCGGCGAACTGGCGTGCGGAAATGTTTGCACGCAGCACGCGCGGAGTGCCGTCGGCCAGTGGCGGCCAGCGACACGCCTCCACGCAGGCAACCGCCAGCACGCGGTAACCGATCGGTTCGATCAGGCCGCTGGCTTCGGCCACGTCGATGAATTCACCGGCCGCAAGCAGCCGTCCATCCTCGTGGCGCCAGCGCGCCAACGCCTCGGCCCCGACAACCTCTCCGGTGACCAGGTTGTACTCGGCCTGGTAGGCGACCTCGATGCGATCCTCGCGCAGCGCATGGCGCAGCGCGCGTTCCATCCGGAGGCGCTCGACCAGGCTGACATGACATTCGGGATCGAAGACCTCGACCCGGTTACGTCCGCCCGCCTTGGCTTCCTTGCTGGCCAGGTCGGCATTGCGCAGCCACGCCTCGGCGCTGGCCGCGCCCGTTTCCGCCACCGGGCCGGCAAAGGCGATGCCGATGCTGGCGCTGACCTCCAGCGTCGGCGACAGCGGTTGCGCGATCGCATCGAGCAACTGTTGCGCCTGCGCCAACGCTTCCCATTCGCCGGCGACACGTGGCAGCAGGACCGCGAAGCAGTCGCTTTCCACGCGCGCGATCACGGCGTCGTCCGGAGTCGCGGCGTTGATGCGTTCGGCGAGCAGCGCCAGCGCGGTATCGCCGCCGGCTTCGCCGATGGACGCGTTGACGTTGAAGAAACGATCGACATTGAGGAACAACATCGCCGCCAGTCGCGGGCGCCGCTGCATGCGCACCAGCAACTGGCCGACACAGGCATGGAACATCGCGCGGTTGGCGACACCGCTGACGCTGTCGTACAGCTCCAGGTACTGCAAGCGCGCCTCCGCCGAGTGGCGCCGGTCGTCGCCGATCGCCACCGACAACACGTCGGCGAAATAACCCGCGAGCGCCGCTTCATCGGCGTGCCAACGCCGTGGCGCGACGCACTCGAGCCGCAGCTCGCCCCAGATCGTTTCATCCACGCGCAACGGCGCATCGATATGCGCGCCGACGCCTGCGTGTTGCAGGGCGTCCCGCGCCGGCGCATTGGCCATCGCGCCGACATCGTTGACGCGCAGGATCCGGCCCTTGGCGCCACGCACGCCGCCGGCCCGCACCTTCGACGCCTGCGACGCCACGCGCTGCATCCCTGGGCGCGCCGGCAGTCGCTCATTGCCGATGACCTGCACGCAGGTGAGGTTGCCGTCCTGCAATTGCCACAGCGCGAGCCGATCCAGACCCATGGTGTCGATGGCAATCGGGCCGAGGATCGCAAACGCCGCTTCCAGCCCGCCATCGGATCGCAGCACGTCCTGCGCGGCGCGCGCCAGCGCAATGGTGTGCCGGCGCAGGCGCGCGGCGCGGCTGCGGGGTGCCTGGGTGATCTGGACGTCGTTCATACCCGGCCCCCTGCCTGGATAAGTCCTTCGTCGATCCCTTATACGCCCCGCAAAGTGCCGGGATGCAACCGATTACACCCGGCCATCGGAAAGCCGTCCGGGTTTGTGCGCCCTGTACCATTTGCGGCGTGCAACACCGGCGCCCCTTGCGCCGCCACATCTCCCGAGCCGCCATGACCAGCACCGCCGAACTCAGCTCGCCGTCATCGGCGAACACCGCCTTGACCAACGGTGTGGTCGATCACGACTACACCCTGGACGACCGGTACAGCCGCACCGCCGGCCGCATCTACCTGAGCGGCGTGCAGGCGCTCGTGCGGTTGCCGTTGATGCAGCGCCTGCGCGACCAGGCCGCGGGACTCGACACCGGGGGTTTCATTTCCGGCTACCGCGGCTCGCCCTTGGGCGGATTCGACATGGAGCTGTGGCGTGCCAAGCAGCATCTGGCCGCGGCCGGAGTGAAGTTCACTCCCGGCCTCAACGAGGATCTCGGCGCGACCATGGTCTGGGGCACGCAGCAGACCAACCTGTTCGATGGCGCCACCGTCGATGGCGTCTTTGCGATGTGGTACGGCAAAGGTCCGGGCGTGGATCGCTGCGGCGACGTCTTCAAGCATGGCAACGCCGCCGGTACGTCGCGGCTGGGCGGCGTGCTGGCGCTGGCCGCCGACGACCACGCCTGTCGCAGCTCGACCCTGCCGCACGGATCGGAAGGCGAGTTCACCTCGGCGCTGATGCCGATCCTCAATCCGGCCGGCGTGCAGGACATTCTCGACATGGGCCTGCTCGGTTGGGCGATGTCGCGCTTCACCGGTCGCTGGGTGGGTTTCAAGACGATCGCCGAAACCGTCGAGTCCTCGATGTCGGTGGACGTCGACCCCTTTGCGCTGCAGATCGTGACGCCTACCGACTTCGCGATGCCGCCGGGCGGGCTCAACATCCGCTGGCCCGATCCGCCGCTGGACCAGGAAATGCGCCTGCACATGTACGCGGTCAAGGCGGCGCAGGCGTTCGCACGGGCCAATACCATCGACCGCGTCGTCATGGATTCGCCGCACGCGCGCCTGGGCATCGTCACCACCGGCAAGTCCTACCTGGACGTGCTGCAGGCGCTGGACGTGCTCGGCCTGGATGCGCGCGCATGCCGTGAGCTCGGCATCCGCGTGTACAAGGTCGGCATGACGTGGCCGCTGGAGCCGTTGGGCATCCGCGACTTCGCGCGCGGCCTGGAGGACATCCTCGTCGTCGAGGAAAAACACGCCTTCATCGAAAGCCAGATGAAGGAATTGTTCTACAACTTCGATGGGCAAAGACCGTCCATCGTGGGCAAGTACGACGAAGCCGGCGAATGGATCCTGCCGTCGACCAACGAACTGACGCCGGCGCGGATCGCACGCGTGATCGCCAGGCGGCTCGAGCGTTTCCATACATCGGACTTCATCCAGCAGCAACTGCGGTTTCTTGCCGCGAAGGAAGCCGAGCTCGCATTGCCACGCGCCAACTTTCCACGCGTGCCGCACTACTGTTCCGGCTGCCCGCACAACACGTCCACGCAGGTGCCCGAAGGCTCGCGCGCGCTCGCCGGCATCGGCTGCCATTACATGGTCACGTGGATGGACCGCAGCACCGACACCTTCACCCACATGGGCGGTGAAGGCGTGACGTGGTCCGGGCAGGCGCCGTTCACCGATACCCCGCACGTCTTCCAGAATCTGGGCGACGGCACGTACTTCCATTCGGGTTCACTGGCCATCCGCCAGTCGGTCGCCACCGGCGTCAACATCACCTACAAGATCCTGTACAACGATGCCGTCGCGATGACCGGAGGCCAGCCGGTCGACGGCACGCTGTCGGTGCCACAGATCGCGCACCAGGTGCGCAGCGAAGGCGTACAGGCGATCGTGGTGGTCAGCGACGAGATCGGAAAATGGTCGGATCCCTCGATCTTTCCGTCGGGCGTCGAGTTCTTCGACCGTCGCGAACTGGACGTCGTGCAGAAGCGCCTGCGCGAGGTCAGCGGCGTCAGCGTACTGGTCTACGACCAGGTCTGCGCCACCGAAAAACGCCGCCGTCGCAAGCGCGGCAAGATCGCCGATCCGGCCAAGCGCGTGGTCGTCAACACGCTGGTGTGCGAAGGCTGTGGCGATTGCGGCAAAAAGAGCTTCTGCGTGTCGATCCTGCCGAAGGAAACCGAGTTCGGGCGCAAGCGCGAGATCGACCAGTCCGGGTGCAACAAGGACTACTCATGCGTCGAAGGCTTCTGCCCGAGCTTCGTCACCGTGCACGGCGGCACGCTGCGCAAGGGGCGCAAGGTTTCGGCGACCGAACGGTTGGCGGCCATTCCAGAGCCGGCGTTCGCGACGACCTTGGCGCAGCCCTGGAACATCCTGATCACCGGCGTCGGTGGCACCGGCGTCGTCACGATAGGTGCTCTGCTCGGCATGGCCGGGCATCTGGAAGGTCGCGGCTCCAGCGTGCTCGACCAGACCGGGCTGGCGCAGAAGGGCGGCGCAGTGACCACGCATATCCGCATCGCGAGATCGCCGGCCGACATCCACGCCGTGCGCATCGCCGCCGGCGAAGCCGACCTGGTGCTGGGCTGCGACATGGTCGTGGTCAACGATTACTGGGCGCTATCCAAGATCCGCGCCGACCGCACGCGCGTCGTGCTCAACACCTACGAAGCGATGCCCGGCACCTTCACGACGCGGCCGGACATGGCGTTTCCCGCAGCCGACATCATCAACGCGGTACGCACCGCGCTGGCCGGCGGCGATCCGCCCGACTCCAGACTGCATCTCGTCGATGCGACGCGGCTGGCGACAGCGCTCATGGGCGACGCGATCGCCGCAAACCTGTTCATGCTCGGGTATGCCTGGCAGCGCGGGCTGGTACCGCTGTCGTTCGCTGCACTGATGCGTGCCGTCGAGCTCAATGGCGCCGCGGTTGAGATGAACAAAACCGCATTTGCGTGGGGCCGGTTGGCTGCCGTCGACGCCGATTCGGTAGCCGACGCCGCCGGCGTGCCGCGTGCCGCGCAGGCGCCCGCCGCACGCACGCCGCGCGAACTGCCGCTGTTGGCGCCGCGCTCGTCCGAAGGTCACGAGTCGGGTCTGGCCGACGCACTCGCCGCTACGCGGCGCGAGGACGACCTGCGCCATGTGCCTGAACACGGCAGCGAGGTCGCCTTCCTGCCATTGGATGACGCGCGCCTGTCGCGGTCGCTCGATGAGGTGATCGCGCGCCGCGTCGCCTTCCTCACCGACTACCAGAATGCGAAATACGCGCGCCGCTACACGCAGCTGGTCGACCGCGTGCGCGATACCGAGCAGCGCCGTGCGCCGGGAAGCACCGATCTGACCGAGGCGGTTGCCCGGTACCTGTTCAAGCTGCTGGCGTGCAAGGACGAGTACGAAGTCGCGCGGCTGTATACCAGCGGCGATTTC
>JAQGOI010000267.1 GCA_028293685.1 Lysobacteraceae bacterium
CAGAAACAGCGGAAAGGCCAGATCAACCTTCTTCACATCGGCCAGCTTTTCGATGATGCGGAAATCGACGGTTGGCACACCGGCATCGCGTGCCACGCGCTTGGCCATGCCCTTGTCCAACGCCAGCGCCAGGGTCAGCGCATCCGAAAAGACATACGGGATGTCGTACGCATCAAGAATCGCCGGGACCGTCGCCTCGCGCGACGCGCCCTTCAGACCTTCACAGAAATTGAATACCGCGTCGAAACGATCGCCACGGCCCAGGGCCTCGACCATTTTGCGTATACCGCCGATGCGGATCGGCGTCAGACCGAGTCCGGATAGCGCCGCGCAGATCGCCGAGATGGTCTCTTCGCTATCGAACTCGGCGGTCTCCTCCTCGCCATAGCCCATGGCCAGATAGTCGGCGCGCAGATCGTAGGTGACCCCGATGCGCATGGATGCCCCTATTCCGCTGCCATCGCTACCGGCTTGCCCATCCCCAACTGGCCGCCGGGATCGGGATAGCGATAGACCTTGCCTTCGAAGTTACGCAGCAGCAGGTCGTCGCCGTCGCGCCCGACGATGCAGTCCGGCGCCAGCTGTATCTTGCCGCCGCCACCCGGCGCGTCGACCGCAAAGACCGGCGTCGCGTAGCCTGTGGTGTGGCCACGCAGGGCAGTGAGAATCTCCAGTCCCTTCTCGACCGTGGTACGAAAATGGCCTGAGCCGCTGATCGGGTCGCATTGATAAAGATAATAAGGTTTGACCCGGCGCATCAGCAGACCACGCATCAACGGAAGGATCACCTCGGCCGAATCGTTGACGCCTTTCAGCAGAACGGTCTGGCTGCCAAGCGGAATGCCTGCGTCCGCCAACCGGGTAAACGCTTCGGTCGCTTCAGGTGTCAGTTCCGCCGGGTGCGTTATGTGCAAACTCATCCACACCGGATGATATTTCTTAAGGGTCTGGGTCAAGGCCTTGGTGATGCGCTGGGGCAGCACGACCGGAACTTTGGTACCGAACCGGATGAACTCGATATGCTTGATGGCACGTAGCCGGCTGAGCAGCCAATCGAGCTTGTCATCACCCAGTGTCAGGGGGTCGCCCCCGGACAGTAGCACATCGCGCACTTCCGTATGGACTTCGAGATAGGCGAGCGCCTGTTCCCATTGGCGCGTCGAGAACTGGTACTCGCCGCCGGGATTGCCGACCACGCGTGCGCGCGTGCAGTAGCGGCAATAGGTCGAACAGGTTCCGGTGGTCAGGAACAACACGCGATCAGGATAACGATGAACGAGCCCCGGAGCGACGGTATCGTGGTCCTCTCCAAGCGGATCGTTGTCTTCGCCCGGCATCCGAACGTACTCGTCGCCGGTCATGATGTGGGTCCGCCGCAGAGGCTCGCTCGGATTGTCCAATCCCATTAAACTTGCGTAATAGGGCGTGATGCCGACCGGGAGCGAACCTTTGTGCTGTCCAACCGCCGCACGTTCGTCGTCCGAGAGCTGGAAGATTCGCGCGAGCTCTTCTGGCGTACGAATGCGGCTACGCATCTGCCAGCGCCAATCATTCCAATCCAGCGCTGTCGTGGTGGGAAAGAAGCGGCGATAAAACGCCTTTGATTCGCTGCTGACCGGAAACCGTGGCGTCGCAGGCCTGGCGACGGCTGCCTCGGTTTTGGTAACATGGACCGCATCCTGAAGGTGGATGGCAGCGTGTGCATCCGGCGCCGGGCGGATCGACCGCAGCGGAGGCTTTAGCGTGCGCCGCCGCAACATTGGGAGACTCATCGGTGTCTCGTTACACTCCAGTTGCTGCGACGACCCAGCGGCATCCCATCACGGCACAAACCGTCAACGACTCGATCATTAGAAGCTTCCGCAGGCTCGTCAAGTGAAACTGCGCGATTACTGGAACAGATACCCGCCTCGTCAAGATAAAAGGACGGCTTATTTGATAGGTTACTGAAGACTGTGCGAAGTGTGCCAAGTATTCATAAGCTGGCTACAGAGCCTTCGAAGAACGTATCGTCGAATGCATTTGGAGCAAAGATGGGCACGCTCCTTCCTAATCACTCGCGCAACCCTTCAACCACCGATCAAACCCCCTGCGCTAGGGCGCCTGAATTGAAAACAGTACGCTCATGACTTTGTGCGAGGCATTGCGCACGCATCTGTGAATCATTCAAGGATCGATCGAGCTCCGCGAGGAGCGCCGAGTTCATCGTGGCGGCATCGCGACTCACCCAGGCTTATTCCTCGGGTGGCATCGTGATTTGGTAGGGCGACGTAATCCGAAAGAGCGTGAGGTGGACGTGCCGACCGCGTGAGTAATTGAAGCCGCTCAGAGAATCGGCCGGTGCCGCAGTTGCGCCCAGTTCGCCGAGGTGGGTGAGGAAGCGTTGGCGCTGCCCATCCTCAATCAGCGCCAAACCGCCTTGCGCGGCACCGGATTCGGCGGCTCCATATCCATCGGTCAGACGCGTCTCAGTCCCCAGGAGAAAGACCAGACTGGGTTCGGTATAACCTGCAAGCACGGGTGGGGGGTCCCCGCGAAGCGCGTGACTGGCTACCATGACGGCGGCACGCGGGCTCACCCACAATTGATTGAGCTTTGGCATAACTGCCAACGTCAACGTCAGGTAAATGACCGCCGCGCATAAGGTTGCGCCAGTCAATGCCGCGCGCGCTCCTCCCCGAACCATCTGGATCGTGGAAGCGATCCCAACCGCGCACGTCACCAGTGCTGCTGCTACCGAAATCCAGTCCACGCCGGTGCCGTACAGATGCGTTAGAACGAGCGGCCCAACCGCCAGCAACGCAGTTCCCAGCAAAAACTGCACGGCTGCGAAGTAACGAGAAGCGGTTTGCCATCGCGTTTCAGGTTCGCCGTTTGGCCAAATGATTAAGGCTGCGCCCAAAATCGCAAGGGCCGGATACGCTGGCAGAATATAGTGCGGTAGTTTGGTTGGTACGAACTCGAACAACAGGAAAGTCCCGCCCGCCCAGGCAATCAGAAAACGAATGGCCGGTTCGGCACGGCGCGCGATCGCAAACCCAATGGCCGGCACCAGGACGAGAGTTGCCGGCCAGAAACTGAGCGTGGTCAATACCAGGTAATATCCGGGGGGGGCACCGTGGGTCTCTTGCCCGCCCGCCAATTTGGCCCCGAAATCGTGACCGAGCGACTGTTGGTAAAACGCTCCGTGACTTTCGAACGCGATCGCAATCAGCCATGGGAGCGCGAT
>JAQGOI010000167.1 GCA_028293685.1 Lysobacteraceae bacterium
GCTCGGACGAGACGGAGTGGAGGATCTCGTCGACCGCTGCTGCGCCTGCGCACGACAGTTCGCCCAACTCCTGGCCGCGCAGGAGGGTGTGCAGATTCTCTGCGACGTCGTGCTGAACCAGGTGCTGGTGCGGTTTGGCAACGACGACGACACCACGCGTGCGGTCGTGACGGCCGTGCAGGATGAAGGCACCTGCTGGGTCAGCGGCACCACATGGCACGGCTTGGCTGCGATGCGCATCTCGGTCTCGAACTGGGCCACGACGCCCGCCGACGTGGCGGATAGCGCCGCCGCCATCGTGCGTGTGTTCCGGGCCATGGCATAGCGCATGCAAACGGCGTCGGCAGGGTGCCCGGTGCAAAAGCCGCCATCAGCCGAACCGCCGGCATCAATCCGTCCGCATCACAATCCGCCCCAATTCATGCGAAATTAGGCACCCAACCCTGGAGAACGTGATGACGCGAAGCACGACGCGGCTGCCCCTTGCCTTGGCCTGCGCATTGTTGACGTCGGTCGCCGGCGCCGCATCCGGTACGGACGCCGCGCCCGGCATGCTCGGCTTTACCGCCGACCACGCCGCCGATCAACGTGCCCTCGAGCAGCGCTTCGACGCCGCGCTCAGTGCGAACGACCAGCGCGAGTGGCTGAAACTGATGTCCTCGCAGCCCAACCAGGTTGGGTCGCCGCATGACAAGGCGAACGCCGAGTGGATGCTGGCCAGGTTCAAGGAGTGGGGCTGGGATGCGCGCATCGAGACCTTCAGCGTGCTGTATCCGACGCCAAGAAAGGAATCGCTCGAACTGGTGGCGCCCGGGCACTTCAAGGCAAAGCTGTTCGAGCCGCCGGTGCGCGGCGATTCCACCTCGACTGTGGCTGGCGCGCTGCCGCCTTACAACGTCTTTGGCGGCGACGGTGACGTCACCGCTGCACTGGTGTACGCCAACCAGGGTATGCCCGACGATTACAAGGAACTCGCGCGCCGCGGCATCGACGTGCGCGGCAAGATTGTCATCACCCGTTACGGCGGCGGCTGGCGCGGTCTCAAGCCCAAGCTCGCGCAGGAGCATGGTGCGGTCGGTTGCCTGATCTATTCCGATCCGCGCGACGACGGCTACGGCGCCGGCGACAGCTATCCGAATGGCGGCTGGCGCCCGGAGGACGGCGTGCAGCGTGGTTCGGTGGTGGACATGCAGCAGTATCCGGGTGATCCGCTGACGCCGGGCGTGGGCGCGACGCCGGATGCAAAGCGCCTCGACATCAAGGACGCGAAAACCGTACTGAAAATTCCGGTCCTGCCGATCTCCTACGCCGATGCGCTGCCGCTGCTGCGCGCGCTCGACGGCCCGATGGCGCCCAGCGGATGGCGCGGCGGCCTGCCGATCGCATACCACCTCGGGGGCGGCAATGCGGCGAAGGCGCATCTGGTCGTGGAGTCCGATTGGCAACGCAAGGACATCTACGACGTCGTCGCCGTGATGAAGGGTTCGGCTGAACCCGATCAATGGATCCTGCGTGGCAACCACCACGACGGCTGGGTGTTCGGCGCGTGGGATCCCCTGTCGGGCAATGTCGCACTGTTGGACGAGGCCAAGGCGATCGGCGCGCTGGCGAAAACCGGCTGGCGTCCGAAGCGCACGCTCGTATACGCGAGCTGGGACGCCGAGGAACCCGGCCTGCTCGGTTCCACCGAGTTCGCTGAAGCGCATGCGGACGAACTGCAGCGCAAGGCGGTGATGTACATCAACACCGACACCAACAGTCGCGGCTTCTTCGACATGGGGGGCAGCCATTCGCTGCAGCACGTGCTCAACGAAGTGGCCAATGGCGTCGACGATCCCGAGACGCACGTGAGCGTGCGCGAACGTGCGCGGGCGAAAATGCGCATCGACGGCTCCGCCGACAAGGCCAAGCCGGAGGAGAAGGAGTTCGCGAAGCTCGCCGCAAAGGGTGGCGATCTGCCGATCGGCGCGCTCGGCTCCGGGTCGGACTACAGCGCCTTCCTCCAGCACCTGGGCATCGCCTCGCTCAACCTCGGCTTCAGCGGCGAGGAGGATCAGGGAGGCGTCTACCACTCGCGATACGATTCCTTCGATCACTACGTCCGCTTCGGCGATCCTGATTTCGCCTATGGCGTTGCATTGTCGAAGGTCGCCGGCCACACCATGCTGCGCATGGCCGACGCCGACGTGCTGCCGATGCGATTCTCAGATTTCAGCGACACGCTCGCTCGGTACGTGGCGAACCTGCATGAGTCGATCGATGGAATGCGCAAGGACACCGTGAGCCAGCACCAGCTGATCGACGCAAAAGCGTACGCGCTGGTTTCCGATCCGACGCGGCCTGTCGGCGCGCCAACGCGCGATTCCGAGGTGCCTGTCATCGATCTTGCGGCGCTCGATGCGGCGACGAAACGGCTGACGCAAAGTGCGCAGGCGTTCGAATCCGCGTACGACGCACGCGTCGCCGGCGGCTTCAAGACGACGCCCGCACAACAAAGCGCGATCGACGTGGCGATGGCCCGCATGGAGCAGGCATTGACCGATCCCGACGGCTTGCCGGGGCGCAGCTGGTACAAACACATGATCTACGCGCCGGGGCTGCTGACCGGCTACGACGCCAAGACCGTGCCGGGCGTGCGCGAGGCGGTCGAGCAACGGCGGTGGGACGAAGCCAATCGCTATGCAGCGATCACGGCGCGGGTGGTGAACGCGTATCGAATGCAGCTGGATCGGCTGACGACGTTGATGAAACAGTGATGGCGACCCCTACACCGTATCCAATCGGCACGCCCGGGGTTCCGTGGGCCGCGGGGGACGTCGCTGCCTGGCGGTCGGCTCAGACCGCGAAACGCAGTTACCAGACGGACGTGCTGGCTACGATCGAGCGCCTGCGCGCGCGTTTCGATGTGGCGGAGTACGGGCGCCTGGATTACGGCCATGACAGCTACCCGCTGTTCGCGATCAGGAGCCGCAACTGGGATGGCAACCTGCCGTGCGCGCTGGTGACGGGTGGCGTGCATGGCTACGAAACCAGCGGCGTGCACGGCGCGTTGCAGTTTGTCGACGAGCATGCGGCGGACTATGCAGGTCGCATCGATCTCCTCGTTGCGCCCTGCATCAGCCCGTGGGGCTACGAGCGGGTGCACCGCTGGAATCGGGATGCGCACGATCCGAATCGTTCGTTCCGCGAAGGCAGCCCGGTGGAAGAGTCCGCAGCGCTCATGCGTCTGGTCGCGCCGATCGGTGATCGCGTGCTGGTGCATGTCGACCTGCACGAGACCACCGACAGCGACGAGTCCGAGTTCCGTCCCGCGCTTGCCGCACGCGATGGCGAGGCGTATGAGTCCGGTGAAATCCCCGACGGCTTCTATCTGGTCGACGACAGCGAGAATCCGCAACCCGAATTCCAGCAGGCGGTTATCGCGGCCGTGGAACAGGTCACCCACATCGCACCGGCCGACCAGAACGGCGAGATCATCGGCTCGCCCGTGGTCGGGCGCGGCGTCATCAACTACCCGCTCAGGCAGCTCGGCCTCTGCGCCGGCATCACCAATGCCAGGTACAAGACGACAACCGAGGTTTACCCCGACAGCCCCCGCGCCAGCGCCGCGCAATGCAACGCCGCGCAGGTGGCCGCAGTGCGTGCAGCCATCGATTTCGCGTTGGCGCACCGGTAGCCGGCCCCGTCTCCGCAGGAGGCCGAATGCTCCGACAAGCCCTGACCGCCCTGGCTCTCCTGGTTGCAGGCATCGATCCGACCGTCGCCTGCGCAGCCAGCACCTCTACGGCCAAGGTCATCGGGGCTTATTACCCGGGTGGTTCAGCCACCCGTTATCCGGTCGCGCAGATTCCGGCCGACCGGCTCACGCATCTGTTCTATGCGTTCGCGCGGATCGAG
>JAQGOI010000288.1 GCA_028293685.1 Lysobacteraceae bacterium
CTGTTCCACTTCGACCTGTATCTGTGCGGCATTTCTTCACTTGCCCACGTCGGCGGAGTCGCAGCCACGCCGATCCTGGCAGCGAGCTATGCACCGGTGCTGGTCCCCGTCGGCGTGCTGCTGGCGCTGCTTGGCTATATCCTCGGCACCGGGTTTGGACTACTCATGGCGAGGATCCTGTCGACATTGGCACCCGGATGAATCGGCTCACACGATGGACTTGCTGCCTCGCAGTGGCGGTGTCGTTGCTGCCGGTTGGTGCGGTTTGCGACGAAGCGCCATCGACTGCCGTACCCGCACTCAAGCAGGCGTACCTGGAACCGGATTTCTGGATTGCCAGGCTTCGTCAACCGGACGGGATTGCACTGGATGCCGGGACGCTGGCACACCGGAACACGGCGCTGCTGCACCAGGACGCGTCGATGCACGATCTTGGCGGCTTGCCGGCCACCCTTGGTCAGGCCGAGGTTTCGCAATGGATGACCGTCTCCCGCCGACCGACCGTTCCGTTGTTCGATGCGCAGGGCCACGTCGTCGCCGATTCGGTGCTGGATGGCATTGTCGCCAATGTAGATCCATCCGCGGTTCCTGCCGTGCAACCGACCCGATACGCGCTGGCTGTCCGACGCGCGTCGCTACGCAGGTTCCCAACCGCCCTGCGCGCATTTTCCAGCACGGGCGACACCGATATCGATCGCTTCCAGGAAAGCGCCCTGCTACCCGGAACACCGGTCGTGATCGCGCATGAAAGTCGCGATCGGCGATGGTGGTTCGTCATCAGTCCCGGCTATGCCGCCTGGGTCGAAAAGACAGCCATCGCGCAGGGCTCGCGATCGCAGGTCCTGGGCTACGCCGACCAGCGTCGGATACGTATTGTCACCGGCGCCGCCGTGCGCACGACGACCACGCCCGAAGCGCCGCTGGTGTCCAACCTGCAACTGGACATGGGCGTTCGCCTGCCGCTTGCGAAGTTGCCTGCCGGCGCTTCGGTCAACGGCCAGCAGTCCGAAGCGTCGTGGCCTGTGGTGGTTCCCCTGCGCGATGCGTCGGGAAGTCTGGTCCTGCAGCCCGCGCTCATCGCGCGCAGTGCCGACAGTGCGGCTGTCCCGCTTGCGCTGACCCGCGGCAACACCATCCGCCAGGCGTTCAAGTTTCTCGGAGAACGCTACGGCTGGGGCGACGATTATGGCGCGCACGATTGCAGCAGCTTCGTCTCCGCCGTGTTCTCGAGCATGGGCGTCGCGCTGGCCCGCAACACCAGTGACCAGGCACGCAATCCCGTATTCAGTCGCCTGCATCTCGACGACAGCAGCGACGCCCAACGCAGGTCCGCCGTCGATGCACTGCAGGCCGGCGACCTGGTCTACCTGCCCGGCCATGTGATGCTGGTGATCGGAAGGATCGGACATGAGCCGTACGTCATCCACGACATCCACGGCGGGAATTACATCGACGCAAACGGGCAACTACGTCAGATGGCACTCAACGGTGTCGCCGTGACGCCGCTCAGGCCGCTGCGCATCGACGAAACACGCAGCTTCGTGGATGCCGTCACCGACATCGTGCATATGCTTGACGACGGCAAGCGCAGACCCACGCCATGAGATGTCCCAACCGCTTCGCCTGGTTCGCGCTGCTGATGGTTGTGCTGGCATTGATGGCCGGCTGCGCCCACGCACCCGCTCCGCAATCGCCTTCCGCACCTTGGCACGGCGCGCGGCAGATGGTGCTGGTCACCCTTGTCGACTGGAACGTCGACCACGGCCTGCTGCGTCGCTACGAACGCAGCGGCCGGACGTGGAAACCCGTCGGTGAACCCCAACCGGTGTTGATCGGCCGTGCCGGCGCTGCCTGGGGCCTTGGCCTGCATCCGCCGCAACCCGGCGGCCCCCGCAAACGCGAAGGCGATGGACGCAGCCCTGCGGGGGTATTCGCCATCGGAGAGGCCTTCGGCTACTTACCCGGCGCGGTGACAGCAATGCCATACCGTCCGATGCAGGCGTCGGATTACTGCGTCGACGTCAGCGGTTCTCCGCTGTACAACCAGATTGTCGATACCCGCGTGGTCGGGGAAGCGGCCGTCGCGGGCGCGACCGAGCCCATGCGCCGCGACCTGCACGCCGATGGCGACCAGCGTTACCGCCTGGGTTTTGTCATCGCGCACAACGCACGAGGGCAACCGATGGGGGGCAGCTGCATCTTCGCGCATCTCTGGAAGTCGGCAGGCGACCCCACCAGCGGCTGCACCGCCATGGCACCGACAACCATGGGGCCACTGTTGTCCTGGCTGGATCCGCATGCCAATCCGGTTTTCGTCCTTTTGCCGCTGGCGGAGTACCGGCGACTTCGCAGCGCCTGGAGCCTCCCGGTTATCCGCCAAGCGGTCATGCACTAGCCGGCAGGTGGAGACTCGACGCCGTCCGGCGCATTCGACCAGCCCGTAGCCGTGCGGTGGAAAAACGACGTGCGTGCGATAGAATAAGCGCCCTGCTCCGCCTTCCAGTTCCAGACCTCGACCGCCAGGCGCGAACCGTCGACGCGAACCACGTTGAAGGCGTTGGCTTCGCCGCGGCCACGCGTGGATGTGGCCGTTCCGGATTGCACAACCAGCGCGGCATGGCCCTCGATCGCGTAGCGCTCGGCCGTGCTGCTGTGGTGGGAGTGATGCAGATGTCCGGACAGGAACAGGTCGACCCGGCACTGCGCAAACGCCTTCATCGCCATCGATGCCCGCCCGACGAGATCGGATTCCTGCGCATGGCCAGGCAGGTCGAATGGATGGTGCGTGACGACGACTCTCAGGACGTCGGGATCGACGGTCGCCAGTCGACTGGCGACCAGCGCCACCTGTTCGTCGTTGATGCGCCCGCCCTTGAAGGTGAGCGAGCGCGCGGTATTCACGCCAACCACGGCGATCTCGTCGTCCTGATGGAACGGCAGCGGATCAGCCGTGATGTAGCGCTCGAAGCGCGCCAACGGCGCGGCGAAGCGGCGGAGCACGTCATACAGCGGAATGTCGTGATTGCCCGGCACGACGATCTGCGGCGTTGGCAGGCGCGCGAGAAAGTCACGGGCATCCCTGAACTGGCCGGTGCGTGCGCGCTGTGTCAGATCGCCGGAGATCGCGACGAGATCGGGCGCCGCCGCGTCGACAGCAGCGATCAAAGGATCCAGCAGCGCCTCATCGATACGTCCGAAGTGCAGGTCCGACAAATGGACGATCGCGCGCATCAGCCAGCTCCAGCCGGCACCGTCGGTGCATCCGGCGCAAGGACCCTCAGTGCTTTTGGCCGGATGCGGTAGCGCATTGGCGATTGCACTGCATTGACCTCACCATCGGTCGCGACCTCGACTTCACCTGCATGCTCTTCGACACGGAAATCCGCCGCCTGGAATGCGTCGAAATCCCCTGCGTGCGAGCCGATGCCGAACAGCGCACGGAATCCGAGCGACAACAGGCCCCAGGCGGTCTTTGGACGCAGGACGTACAACGACAGCAGTCCAGCATCCAGGCGCGTGCGTTTTCCGAGTCCAAATCCCTCCATCACATAGTCGTTGTTGCCGACGAAAATAAATGGCGTCCGGCGTTGCAGCTCCCGCCCGTCGACGCAGATCACTGCGTTGAAAATGGCAGGGTGGCGTAACGCCCGCCATGTCGCGTGCGCCATCGCTGGCCATTTTCCGACCCCAAGGCGCTTCTGCGCGTGCTCACGCCCGGTGACGATCCGGGGATACAGGCCAAGGCTGGAATTGTTGAGGAAGACACGATCGTTGACCTCCCCGACGTCCACGCTGACCACGTGATTGGCAGCAACGATGGCCACGGCCTGGTCGACTTCGAACGGTATCCCCAGATCCCGCGCGAAATGATTGAGCGTGCCCAGCGGCAGCACACCGAGAACGGCGTCCTTGTCCAGCAGCCGCGACGCGACGGCGTTGATCGTGCCATCGCCGCCACCGGCCACCACCAGCCTTGCACCGTCTGCCAGCAATTTGTCGACGGCGCCCGGAATATCCTGATCAGGCTGCAGAACGATGACATCCGCCTGTAGTCCTTGCGTGCGAAACGCACCTTCGATTGCAGCGCAATCGGTCGCTGCTCCTTTCGGCCCCGATCTTGCATTCACCAGCACGGGAATCGACGCCACGCAGCACTCCAATTCAGGTCATCGGGTCAGACCGCATCCTCTGCCGCGACGCTTCGTGCAGCCGATGACGTCACGGCTCGGTCGGGACAGTCCTGGCAATCCAACCGGGCTGCATCCAGGAGCGCGGGCATCTTCTCCACCAGGAAATCGATGAACACGCGCACGGCAGGCAGCAATCCACGACGCGACGCGAACACGGCGTGAAAGATGCCCTGGGGCAGTCGCCATTGCGGCAGCACGACTTCGAGCGTCCCATCGCGAACCTGCTGCGCGCACAGGGTTTCGGGCAGCAGCGTGATGCCGACTCCCTGTTCG
>JAQGOI010000300.1 GCA_028293685.1 Lysobacteraceae bacterium
AGAGCGTCGATCATCTTTAGAAGCAACAACTGACAGGCCTGCTTCGTCGCTGTTGCCCTGGCCGCTAAAGATGCACAAAAACCATTCCCTCCGCCGACCCGGGGGGCGGCGCGCACGGATGCGCGCCGTTTTCCGACCGAGCCAGGATGGCGAGTCGGAAAATCACGACTGCTTACGCAATTTAAAGTGAGCTCTGTAATGAGAAAGCTGCTTTCTTTTGGTTACTTTTCTTTGCAGCTCTCAAAGAAAAGTAACTCGCCTACGGCGAAAGCGTTTAAAGCCGCCGTAGGCGAAAATTCCGCGGAATGACGACAGAGCCGAAGCGGTAATAAACTACAAAAATGAAAATCGCCTCCTGGAACGTCAACTCCCTCAACGTCCGCATGCCGCACCTCGAGCAATGGTTGCGCGAGAGTCAGCCGGACATCGTGGGTCTGCAGGAGACGAAGCTGGAGGATGGGAAATTTCCCGATACGGCGTTGGCAGCGCTTGGCTATCGCAGCGTGTTCGCCGGCCAGAAAAGTTACAACGGTGTCGCCATCCTCGCGCGCGGGCAGGCGATCGAGGATGTGCAGGTCGGCATTCCGGGATTCGAGGACGCACAGCAGCGCGTGATCGCGGCAACGGTTGGCGGTATCCGCGTGGTGAATTTCTATGTCGTCAACGGGCAGTCGGTCGGTAGCGAGAAGTTTGACTACAAGTTGCGCTGGCTGCGGGCGGCACAAGGCATGCTCGAGGCCGAAGTCGCAGCGCATCGCGACTTGGTGGTGCTGGGTGATTTCAATATCGCGCCGACGGACATCGACGTGCACAACCCGAAACGGTGGCAGGCATCGGTGATGTGTTCGGCGCAGGAGCGCGACGCACTGGCGGCCATCACCCGGCTGGACCTGCACGACAGCTTCCGGCTGCATTGCAGCGAGCCGGGGCATCATTCGTGGTGGGATTACCGCCTGCTCGCATTCGACCGCGGCTGGGGGCTGCGGATTGATCTGGTGCTGGTGTCGGCGGCGTTGCGCGCGCGCTGTACGGCGGCGGGTATCGATCTTGCGCCGCGCACGTGGGAACGCCCGAGCGACCACGCGCCGGTGTGGGCGGAATTCGACGGCTGATTGATGCCCCAGGGCGGGTTCAACCGCGCCGCGATCATCCGCGGCAACGACGATCTGCAACGTGACCCGCACCATGGAAATCAGATGCGGGCGTTGAAGCGTGCCTGACGACGCAGAAGGCGGGTTGAAACCCGCCCTACGGTGAAATGATCAGTGCTGGGACCGCGGTGCGCGCGTGACAAGGGACTTCAGGCCCTTGCCGATGCGCGACAGCAACGACGGCGCCTCGCCGCCGTTGCTGGACTTGGGCGTGACGCGCGTGGCCACCACCTGCGATGGCGACGTCGGCCGCGCGGGTGCTGCGACATCGGCGCCTTCGATGCGTTTGCCGCCACGCCGCCGCCGACGCTTGCGCGGCGCGCGCTCTTCGTCGGTCTGCGCCAGTGCGGGATGCGCTGCCACCGCGGCAATGGGTGCGGGGACGGGTTCGGTCGCGGCTGGTCGCGGTGCGGCGGGCTTGCGCGCGGGCCGTGGCCCACGATCGCCACCAGCACTGCGCGAGGGTCCGCTGGAACCGCGGCCGCCTGCGCCGGGACGCACGCCACGACGCTGGTCTTCGGCGGCGCGCTGTTCGCGTGCTTCCTTGAAGATCGCGCTGACGCTTTCGCCTTCGGCGGCATCGATCTCAACGCCTTCGCGTGGTGTGCGTGGGCGCGCGACCAGCAGGTCGGCGGTGATCGGCTCGACCGGGATTTTCTGTTCGATATAGGCCTCGATGTCCGGCAGGCCCTGCGCGTAGCGCTCGCACGCGAAGCTGATCGCGTCGCCCTCGGCGCCCAGGCGGGCGGTGCGGCCGATGCGATGGACATAATCCTCGGCGTCGAACGGCAGGTCGTAGTTGTAGACGTGCGAGACGCCGTCGATGTGCAGGCCGCGAGCGGCGACATCGGTGGCGACCAGGATCTCGAGCTGGCCTTTCTGGAACTTCGCCAGCAATGAGTCGCGCTTCTTCTGCGGGACGTCACCCGAGAGCACGCCGACGCGGTAACCGGAGCGTTCCAGCGCACGCGCTACCCGCTCGACCCACGCCTTGGTGTTGACGAACACCATCGTGCGCGCGCCTTCGCTGCGCGACAGCAGGCCGAGCAGCAATGGCAGCTTCTCGTCGTCGGCCGGCAGGTACATGAGCTGGCGCACGGTCGAGTTGGTGATGAACTCGCTCTCGACCGTGATCTTCTCGGGCTCGTTCATGTGCTCGTAGGCGAGCTCGAGCACGCGGTGCGACAGCGTCGCGGAGAACAGCAGCGTCTGCCGCTCGGTGCGCACCGGCATCCGGCGCAGCAGGAAGCGGATGTCCTTGATGAAGCCGAGGTCGAACATGCGGTCGGCTTCGTCGAGCACGCAGATCTCGCAGGCGTGCAGCGACACAACCTTGTGCTGCTTGACGTAATCGATCAGCCGGCCGGGCGTGGCGATGATGACGTCGGCGCCGTCCTGCAGCAGCTGGCGCTGCTTGTCGTAATCGACGCCGCCGTAGACCAGCGCGAATTTCAGGCCGAGGTCGGCGCCGAACTTGACCGCGTCCTTGTGGATCTGGATCGCCAGTTCCCGCGTCGGCGCCAGGATCAGCGCCCGCGGATCCTCGGGCTTGCGTTCAGCCAGCGCCGGACGCGTCAGCAGCCGGTTGACCACGGTGATCAGGAACGCCAGCGTCTTGCCGGTGCCCGTCTGGGCCTGTCCGGCGACGTCGCGACCGGCCAGCGTGATCGGCAGGGTCAGCGCCTGGATCGGCGTGCAGCGGGAAAATCCGGCGGCCTGGAGCCCATCGAGAACCTGGGGCTGGAGGTCGAAGCTGGAGAAGGAAATGTCGGTAAGGGGCTTGTCGCTCATGCGTTTGCAATGAAATCCGAAGTGACGGCGCGTGCCGTAGGGGCGTGCGCGCTTGCGTGGGAGGCGTCGGCGCAGCAGACTGCCGATCAGCGTTCGAGGGTGCACAAACCGCGCCGGGCGGCGCTTGAAACCCCCTGAAAACGCCCCAGTTTAACAGCATCGCGCCGCCGAACGTGCCACCCCGGGCCAGCGCATCCGTTTGATTTACCGACAATTGATCGGACCCGAGCCACCTCCGGTCCGCAGGAGCCCAGCATGAGCGACAACGTGATCCACGCCACCGACGCCGACTTCGACAGCCATGTGCTGCAATCCAGCGAACCGGTGCTGGTCGATTTCTGGGCGCAGTGGTGCGGACCGTGCAAGATGATTGCGCCAGCGCTCGACGAGCTCGCCACGACGTACGCCGGTCGCGCCAAGGTGGTCAAGGTCGACATCGACCAGAACCGCGCCGTGGCGCTCAAGTACCACGTGCGCTCGATCCCGATGCTGCTGCTGTTCAAGGACGGCCAGGTGCAGGCGACCCAGATCGGCGCGGTAGGCAAGGCGCAGCTGGCCCAGATCATCGACAAGGCGCTGTGACCCGCGCTTTGTCGTGACCGCGCCGTGGGCGCTGTTTTGTGTCGGGGTGCATCGCCTGGGCGTGGCACCAGCCGGTGTTGCGACATGAACAAATCGACCGGGACGCTTGCCGCAGCGCCGGGGCGATGCTAGTTTCGCCATACCGGCACGGGTTTCTCTGCCGCACCCCTTCTCCAGATCCCATTTCAACGCGCCGCCCGCCATTGCGGGCGCTGGCCGCATAGCGAGGAATTCGCACCTTGTCCGACAATACCCCTGATTCCGGGAACATGCCCGGCGATATCGCCGAAAAACCTGCCCGCAAACCGCGTGCGGCCCGGGCTCCCGCGGACACCGCAACGTCCGTGCAGGCGCCGTCACCGGCAATGCCGGCGCCCGCGGCGGCCCCCAGCGACGCCGCGCCCACCTCCGCACCGCCCGCGATATCCAATCCGCACGCGACCAGTACCCAGGGCGGCGGCAACCACGCCGGCGGTGCCGACGGCGGCAGCGCCGAGCAGCGCGAGGCGGCCGAACGGCAGAACAACAACACCCGGCGCGACCGCTTCCGCAACCGCCGTGATCGCGACCGCAACCGTGGCGGCGGCGGCGAGCGTCCGCGCGACGATGGCATGCCGCAGGACGACAACAGCAACCAGCAGCACAACGCCCAGCGTCCGGCCAACATTCCCGAAGGCTTTCCGCAGTATTCGCTGGGCGACCTCAAGCGCATGCCGGCGCAGAAACTGCTCGACATCGCCGAGCAGCTGAACATCTCCGAAGGCGTCGCCCGCGCGCGCAAGCAGGACGTGATCTTCGCGGTGCTGAAGGTGCTCACGCGCCATGGCGAAGGCGTTGCCGCCGACGGCGTGCTGGAAATCCTGCCCGACGGCTTCGGCTTCCTGCGCGCGGCCGAGGCGAGCTACCTCGCCGGCCCCGACGACACCTACATCTCGCCCTCGCAGATCCGCCGTTTCAACCTGCGCACCGGCGATCATCTGTCCGGCCGCATCCGCTGGCCGAAGGACGGCGAGCGCTACTTCGCACTGGCCGTGGTCGACACCATCAACGGCGAGCCGATCGAGGCGTCGAAGAACAAGGTCCTGTTCGAGAACCTCACCGCGCTGTTCCCGCGCCGCAAGTTCAAGCTCGAGCGCGGCGACGGCAGCACCGAGGACATCACCGGCCGCATCCTCGACCTGATGGCGCCGCAGGGCAAAGGCCAGCGCGCGCTGATCGTGTCGCCGCCGAAAGCCGGCAAGACCATGCTGATGCAGCAGGTCGCGACCGCGATCACGCACAACCACCCGGACGTGCACCTGATCGTGCTGCTGATCGACGAGCGTCCCGAGGAAGTCACCGACATGCAGCGCACGGTGCGCGGCGAAGTGATCAGCTCGACCTTCGACGAGCCAGCCGGCCGCCACGTGCAGGTCGCCGAAATGGTGATCGAGCGCGCCAAGCGCCTGGTCGAGCACAAGAAGGATGTCGTGATCCTGCTCGACTCCATCACGCGTCTCGCCCGCGCCTACAACAACGTCGTGCCGTCGTCGGGCAAGATCCTGTCCGGTGGTGTCGACGCCAACGCGCTGCATCGCCCGAAGCGCTTTTTCGGCGCCGCGCGCAACGTCGAGGAAGGCGGCTCGCTCACGATCATCGCCACCGCGCTGGTCGAGACCGGCAGCAAGATGGACGAGGTCATCTACGAAGAGTTCAAGGGCACCGGCAACTCCGAAGTGCATTTGAACCGTCGCATCGCCGAGAAGCGCGTCTACCCGGCGATCGACATCAACCGTTCCGGCACGCGCCGCGAAGACCTGCTGATCGAGCCGGAACTGCTGCAGAAGATCTGGATCCTGCGCAAGCTGCTGCACGGCATGGACGAGATCGGCGCGATGGAGTTCCTGCTCGACAAGATGAAGTCGACCAAGTCCAACGACGAGTTCTTCGCATCGATGAAGCGCTGATCTGTCCTGCTCAGGAAAACGCCGGCTCGATGCCGGCGTTTTTATTTGCGATAAATAATCGTGATGCTGCTTACGGGATGTTGCTCGCATCCACGGTGATGTAAGTCAAGTTTCCGCAGGTTCCGACAAATCCCGCCGGACAGACGATCGCCGTGTACTGGATGCTGACGAACGCTTTCCGGAAAAATGCCGACTGCAGGACTGTCGCATTGCTGCCCGGAGCGGCAAAAATGTGGAGGCCCTGCGCCGAGTTGTAATAGCGCAGCGAGCCGCTCGAGGAACTGGCGTCTGTCTGCAC